>CAIVFQ010000137.1 GCA_903905285.1 uncultured Alphaproteobacteria bacterium | reverse complement strand
CCCTAAAATTTAATGATGCTATCTTTAGTTAAAAGTCTCGAAAAAAGAAAATGGTCAAATTGAAATTGATCACTATACAGAAAAGGGCCAACTAAATGTTGGTGAGGAAATGCATGCAACGTTATTGTATACAAGCCCGAGGGGATTTCACTCTTCTGAAACTTTAGCTCAAGTCTGCAATATTTTATTCGTTGATTGCGGCGAAACACCTCCAGATATTGAAACTGTCAGCACCAAGTACAGCGCCATTATTAAACCAAGCTGGCGTTTCAAAATATCTGAAATAGTTATCATAAAAAATGATAAAGGACCTTCGTTTATCATGGCTAAATTGCTTTTCAATACTCACGAAAATATTTACCTAGGCAACAAACCAATATCTGCTGGGTTACATATGACATTGGTAAACTGCGCAGATAATTCCATACTTTCTGATCCGATCAAAATGGATAAATTAACCAAAAAATTGAATGAACGTCTTAAAGGCAAGCTCATTAAAATTGCATCTAAAAATGGTGTGGCTGATTTAGAATTCGGGATATCAGGACAACCCTGGAGAATTCGCGCTGGTCAAAAAATCGAATTAATTTTTTCATACTAACCTTAAAATATTTTCCACCCTTTCAAACACAGACATTGGCGTGATCCTAATACATTCGCACCCAAAATGTTTATAAGTGTCAAAGTGGATTTTATTCAAATTTCATGGACTCTTGAAAGCTAATTTTACGAGCGGATTTGGGGCACAAAAGCCCAAATCCGTCATCGCTGTATGTGTGAAGTAATTGGTGGATGGAATTTTATCCGTCTGTTTGGTAGCTAAAGATATCGAAATTTTCGCCAGCGGTTAAATCAAGGTGTGTGCGATGGGGAAGAAAATCAAAACAGGCTTGGGCCAGGCTTTGGCGTTTTTCTCTTGCTAACAAGATATCAAGTTTTTGTTTAAGCTTATGCAGGTGCAAAACATCAGTGGCAGCATATTTTAATTGTTCTGGACTTAATACCGGACTTCCCCAATCAGACGTTTGCTCCTGTTTAGAAAGGTCAACTCCCAATAGTTCTTTGCACAAATCTTTCAACCCATGGCGGTTGGTATAGGTTCGCACGAACCGTGACGCAATTTTTGTACAATAGATATTCTCTACCGGCAGTTGAAATGTATGCCTTAAAATTCCCACATCAAAACGTGCATAGTGAAAAATTTTCAGTAAATCTTTGTCGGCTAAAGCTTTCTTTAAATTAACGGCTTGATCAAAGCGTGGTTCTGGAAAATGAACCAAATGACATTCTTCATCACCTGCCGACAGTTGAACAAGGCATAGCCGGTCGCGATGATTTTTCAAACCCATAGCTTCGGTATCAATGGCCACGCTGCCTTTAAACGTAACATCAGCTGGTAAATCATAAGAATGTAAATGGATTTTCACAGGACAGGCCCTTTTTATTAAATTAATCTTTGACATCATTCTGCTCTAACAAACGTTCCATATTGCGACGTTGTTGTTTTGAATAATTTGCAGACGTGGTTTTGTTGGTGGCGGCTTTAGGTTTTAAACGGGCCAGCTCTTCCACTGTTTTTTGGTTGTTTGCCACCACATCTTTATCAGGAACAGATTGACTGTGACTAACCGAAGGGGGAGGGGATTCGCGCGATACAGAAGATGGAATGATCGCCTGTGTACCTTGTTGAATAAGGGTTGCTGTTAATAAATCTTGAGGAGTCCCACTAGAGGACAGCGTACTGATTGATGACTTTGAGGTTGGATCACTATATTTTTTTTGCTGTTGTTTAATAAGGTTTTGGAGAGAGGATGGCAGGAAATTAAAGACAGAATCACTGCCTCGGTAAAGGCTTGAGCTTAAATGGCTTTCTTGGATAAGCTTTGGGTATTCGGGGCGGCTAACAAAAATGCCCATCATAATTTCAACAACGCAAATAAGAATAAACCCCCTTAGCAGGCCGTAACCAAACCCTAAGGAACGATCAATACCCCCTAATTTGCTTTGACGAACCAAGCCAGTGAAAAATTGGCTGATAAAACTGAAGAGAATTAGGAAAATAATGAATAACACACCCGCGCAGACAATATCAGCCAACATAGGGTTTGGGATATAATGTCGGGCTAGGGATTGTGCTAATGGCAGACTAAAAAAGGCGGCGAACCCGGCGGCTGTCCATGATATCAAACCCAATACTTCACGCGTTAATCCACGCATTATCCCCATCAGGGCCGACAAGAACATAACAACTAAAATGCCAATATCAACAGCGTTCACAATAACCTCAGCCTTTAAACGATTTTACAAACCGCATCATATTCCAGACGCGGAAGTCGAGGGTACAACTTATCGTGTTGACCATATCCTAAATTACACAGAAAAATTGATTTCCATGTTGTGTCGGTGAAAAAAGTTTCATCCGTTTTTTGACGATCAAATCCAGACATCGGGCCACAATCCAACCCTAAAGATCGGGCTGCTATAAGAAAATAGGCGGCCTGCAAGCCGGCATTAAGTAGCCCTGTCTCTGTTGCATAAGCGACATTTCCTGTAAACCAGGCTTTGGCATCAGCGTGGGGAAATAACATGGGAAGTTCATTATAGAATTCGCTGTCATAGGCGAAAATCGCCGTTACCAGGGCCGACATTGTTTTATCAACGTTTCCAGGTGCCAAAGAAGGTTTTAGTTTTTCTTTGGAAGATTGGCTTTCAATAAACAAAACTCGTAAAGGGCAACAATTGGCGCTGGTCGGGCCAAACTTAGCCACGTCATAAATGTCTTTTAAAAGGTGATGGGGGACAGGTTTATCTTGCCAAGAATAATGCGTGCGCGCATCGGTAAAAATCTTAGAGATAAATTGTTTGTTTCCTTGGAAATCGTTCACTGAGCAAAACCTTTCTTACGCTTACTAAATTTTATAACTTCTCACTTTGATTCTCTGCCATTCCCGCGAAGGTGCACAGGTTTCGTAAGAGGTTCCTTCATCACGAGGAGCGAAGCGACGTGGTGATCTCCAACCATTTGGGCACACTTTCAGGAGATTGCCATACCCCTTTCAGGGGTTCGCAATGACAAGAACCCGCTAAGTCGGCTCTTATGGGCCTGATATTAACTCAGCAAGAACTCACCATGAATCCTTGAACTTCAGGATATCTTATTGTTTGAAAGTTATCCAGCGTAAGATTTACTGCAAGCAGTTCCCCAAGCCTGAAAGACTTTTCGCTGGTAAGGCAGGTTGTGCGCAGAAGACCCTGAATGATAATACCGAATAGCAGCTTCCCATGATCCATACCGTTTGTGAAGGTGTTTAAGCAGTTTGGCGGCATAGGCGATGTTGTGGTAAGGGGTCAAAACATCTTCTAATTTTTTAAATTTGCATTCGTGGGATTGAAGGTTGATTTGCATGTAACCAACATTAATGTTTTTATCACCTTTTTTTTTCAAGTCTTGAATAAACTTAAGGGCCCGTTCTTTGTTGCGAAACTGATGCGAACGCCCCCGGGCATTGACAGCCCAAGGCGATTTTCCGGATTCTACGCGGGCAATGGCGCCCAGTAAATCCTTTGGAATGTCGTGTTTTTTTTCAAGAAAAGCCGTAATCTTTTTGCAGTCGTTAGAGTTTATTAAGGAAGCATCATCTTGAGGTTTAGGGGGGGCTTGTTTAAGGACAGGTCTGTGAATGGCGGCTTTTGCCTGACCAAGAGAGAAAAACGCTCCCAGCAAAGAAACACTAAGACGTAGAAAAAATGTTTTAGTCATTGACTTGTCTCACTTCTAAAACTTCAGGCACATAATATTTCAACATGTTTTCAATTCCTGATTTTAAGGTGGCTGACGAACTGGGGCAACCTGAACAGGCCCCTTTCATTCTTAAATAGACAATGCCGTCTTCAAACCCTTCGAAGGTAATATCACCGCCATCTTGGGCAACAGCTGGGCGTATGCGTGTTTCTAATAATTCGCAGATTTGATTAACTAAGGGGTCATCAGAAACGGGCGTGCTTTTAACAGGGTCCCCTGATTCTTGATAGATTGGAAGACCATTCACAAACGCCTCCATCAAGGCACCCAAGATCAAAGGCTTTAAGACGTACCAATCTTGATCTGCTTGTTTGCTGATGGTGATGAAGTCAGAGCCTAAAAAGACCTCTTGTAGGTTCTCAATTTGTAAAAGCCTTTTGGCTAAAGGCGACGTATGACACTCATCTGTCTTTTTAAAAGATAAGGGTGGTTGTTCACCCATCACGTGCCGACCCGGCATAAACTTTAAACTGTTGGGGTTCGGTGTTTCTTCAGTTTGAATAAACAGAACAAATCCTCCTTGGTTAAATTAGGTACGCAGACCCTAGAACATTTTCTTTCCGTTGTCAAATTTAGGTTTTTAATAGCTACAATCCTAATAAAGATTTACCTGGATTTTCGAGAAAATCTTTAATAAGAACTAAGAATGTTACAGCATCTTTACCATCAATTAATCGATGGTCATAAGACAAAGCAACATACATCATTGGGCGTATTTCTACGCGTCCATTAATGGCCACTGGGCGGTCTTGAATCTTGTGTAGGCCTAGGATGCCTGACTGCGGCGGATTTAAAATCGGCGTTGAAAGGAGTGAGCCAAAAACACCCCCATTGGTGATGGTAAAAGTCCCGCCGCTTAGATCTTGCATCGTTAATTTATTTGTTTTTGATCTTTCGCTGAAATCGACAAGGGCTTTTTCAATGCCCGCGTAATCAAGTTGATCAGCATCACGCAGAATGGGTACCACCAATCCTTGAGCGCTTGCCACAGCGATACCAATGTCATAATAGTGTTTGTGTATAATATCGTTGCCATCAATTTGGCTGTTTAACAAAGGAATTTCCTGTAAAGCCTGAACGGCCGCTTTGACAAAGAAAGACGTTAAACCCAACTTGACACCGTGTTTTTTTTCAAAAGCCTCTTTATAGCGTTGCCGCAAACTTTGAACGTTTGAAAGATCAACCTCATTAAAGGTTGTTAAAATGGCAGCCGTATTTTGGGCTTCCTTAAGGCGTTCAGCAATACGCAGCCGTAATTGCGACAACGGAACCCGTTTTTCTAAGCGATTGGTTTCAATGACAGGCTTATCCTTGGTGTCTTTCATAGCTGGCTGTATCTTTTTAGATTGTACGGGTGAGGGGGGGGTGTTTCCCTGGGTTTTATCAGGATCCTGGGTTTTATTAGGGGTAAGAGTCCCCAAAATATCGCCTATTTTTGCGGTCTTGCCTTGGGAAAAGTCGATTGATTCTAGAACTCCGTTTGAAGGGGCATTCACCTCAACCGTAACCTTATCGGTTTCTAATTCTACAACCGTTTCATCCATCTGCACAAAATCGCCCACTTGCTTTAACCAGCGACCGACGATGGCCTCAGTGATAGATTCACCTAGGATGGGCACTACCAAGGGAAGACGATCAGACATATAACCTCTTTATATTTTTGCAATCTACCTATAATTTTAGGCACACTCCAATACTAACACTAACATTTGGTATCCATGTTGCCAAACAAAACTTGGATCCAATCAACAGGGTGAACATGATGAATACGGCGACACAGATCAAATCTCTCTTGAATCAATTATCTTTGGAATCGACCCCAAGTAAGGCTGTTTTCTTTAAAACGAGTGTTGGTGATTATGCGGAATATGATCAATTTATCGGGGTGGCGGTTCCTGATTTAAGGAAAGTTGCCAAACAGTTTTCAGTCCTTTCTTTAACAGAATTGCAGCTGCTTCTTGATTCCCCTATTAACGAGGAAAGATTGCTAGCCTTGTTGATTTTGGTCAGTCAGTATCAAAAATCATCTGCTGAAGAAAAAGACCAATTTTACCATTTTTACATGCGTAATTTAAAACACGTGAATAACTGGAACTTGGTGGATGCATCGGCCCACCTGATTGCTGGTGATTATCTGCATAGTAATACAAACAAAGACATTTTGCTGGTTTTGGCAAAATCAGACAACTTGTGGGAACGGCGTATTGCCATTGTTGCCACCTGGCATTTCATGCCTATCCGAACAATGCCTGTGATGTTGTAGGATTTGCATGAACGCAGGCACCAAGAGCCCTAAAAAACAGAGAATCAGGATCATGGCGTCTGTTAAATCTAAAGGTGTACTCCGCAAGATATTGGCTCAAATACTTT
>CAIVFQ010000136.1 GCA_903905285.1 uncultured Alphaproteobacteria bacterium | reverse complement strand
AAGCCACAATAACTGCCTTGAGTACGACTATCTCTTCTTTGAGGGCTTCTATCTCTTTATCTTTTTTATCCATACAAAACTTATGAATGATTTGAACAAAACTTTAAACACTTTTTTCTTTCCCAACCTGGGTAGTTACCCTGATTGTTTCTCTGGGAACAGGCGAGATTGATAAGTCTTACTACGAGAAGACGTATAAAAACGCCGGCATCCTGACGTGGGCATTGGCGTTAAAAAATCTTTTCCTTGATGGGCAACGCAGTCTCAGTGATTACAGCATGAAATACCAATATGGCGATCGTTATTCCCGTTGGAGCCCAACTATTACCCTTGCGAATACAGCCATAGACAACTATGATCCTGACGTTTTGCAACATTACAAACAGACGACTTTAGACATGATACATAAAGACGAAGGCAAAGACTTTAAAGCCTTAGTTACACGATTGCTTACCAATCGCGGGCTGTCACCTAAATAACATTGAACTCAAACAAAGAGAGACTAAGCTTCCTTAGTCTCTCTTTTTACGTTCTATACCCATCGAAAAACAGATTTTGAAAGGCGAAAGGGTATATGAGATTAACTTTTGTTTAATCAGACTTCTGTATGCTTAGATTATCTAAGGGCTTTCAAATAGATTAAAGTGGGACCATGCCAACAGTTCAGTCTGGCGAACAAGATGCAAAAGGCTTTTGTTCTGTAGAAAAAAGGCCAATTAACGTTTTATCCCTTGAGGGCGGTGGCGCACGCGGGGTGATAGAGTTAACTTTCTTAAGTGAACTGGAAAAGGAAACCGGCCTTTCCGTCCATGAAATATTTCATCTTATTGGGGGAAGTTCTGCTGGCGGTGTAATCGCAGCCGCTTTAACACTCCCAAAAGATACATCCGTTGAAAAAAGTCAATGGGTGCCGCGGTTTAGCGCTGCGGAATTGCTTAAAGAGTTTGAAGCGCAGCTACCCAATCTTTTCCAATCGCGTTTTTCGTTGTGGGGATTATTGGGCCCTAGGTACAAAAACATTGGCCCCAGAGAAGTTGCCGAGACATTTTTCGGACGCACAACTTTTGATCAATCCCTAACGCGCGTTATGGTGCCAGCCTTTGATTTAAACACGGACGAAACAATCATTTTTAAAAGCTGGAAATCGCACAGAAATTGTTTTCATACAACTGACATTGTCATAGGAACAGGATCAGCCCCCACTTACTTTGAACCCCATGTGATGAAATCCATTCCAAAGAATGGCATACCTGAAGTAAGATACCGCCTTGTGGACGGGGGTGTTTCTGACAATGACCCCACTCAAAGTGTCATTATTGAGGCAGAAAAACTTTTTGGGCGCGATCAAGATCACCAAATTCTTTCCCTGGGAACAGGTGATGTCGCCAAGTCTTATCCCTATAAAAAATATAAAGACGGTGGCGTCCTAACCTGGGTTTTGGCGATAAAAGACCTTTTTCTTGACGGGCAACGCAGCCTTACCAATTACAGTATGAAGCATCAATATGGATCACGTTATTCCCATTGGAGCCCAGCCATCACCATTGCAAACCACAGAATAGACAACTATGCCCCTGAGGCCTTGCAGTACTACAAACAGGCCACCTTAGAAATGATAGAAAGAAAAAGGGATGAATTTGACCATTTAGTTGATCGATTGCTCAAAAATCTAAAACACCTTCATTAACGTCTCATTAACAAATATTAACCCATAATTAAACATATATAGCCTGTGAAACTTTGATTTTTAAATGAGAAATGATCCTTATAAGAGTTTACTGGTTAGGCTTTTAAATATATTGGCGTTGATAGCCCTTCTAACAATTTGGTCTAGTGGGCAAGCTGCAAATAGATCTGATTCTGTAAAAAAAAGGTCAATTAATGTTTTGTCCCTTGATGGCGGTGGAACGGGAGGAGTCATAGAACTGGCCTTCTTAAGCGAGATTGAAAAGGAAGCCGAAAAACAAACTGGAAAAAAGATTTCTATTTGCGAACTGTTTGACCTTATAGCAGGAAATTCTATTGGTGGCACAATCGCCGCAGGTTTAACACTTCCAAGCAAAGATAATCCTAGCAAGCCACGGTTTACGGCCACCGAATTCCTTAAAGAATTTGAAGAACAATTACCCATTATTTTCCAATCGCGTTTTTCATTTTGGGGATTATTGGGACCTAAATACAAAAGAAGCGGCCCCAAGCAAGCTGCAGAACATCTTTTTGGAAATACAACTTTTGATCAACCCCTAACACGGGTTATGATATCTGCCTTTGACTTAGAATCCAATAAAACGGTTATTTTCAAAAGCTGGAACCCGGCAAGAAATTGTTTTTATATAGCCGACATCACCAATGGAACAGGATCAGCCCCCACATACTTTGAACCCCACGTGATGACCTCAATTGATAATAGTGTTAGTTATCGTCTCATTGATGGGGAATTTTCCGGCGGGAACCCTTCTCAAAGTGCCATAATTGAGACAGAAAAGCTTTTTGGGCGCGACCAAGATTTCCAAATTCTTTCACTAGGAACTGGCTATGTTATTAAATCTTATCCCCATAAAAAGGTAACTACCCAGGTTGGGAAAGAAAAAAGTGTTTAAAGTTTTGTTCAAATCATTCATAAGTTTTGTATGGATAAAAAAGATAAAGAGATAGAAGCCCTCAAAGAAGAGATAGTCGTACTCAAGGCAGTTATTGTGGCTTT
>CAIVFQ010000135.1 GCA_903905285.1 uncultured Alphaproteobacteria bacterium | reverse complement strand
CCACAATAACTGCCTTGAGTACGACTATCTCTTCTTTGAGGGCTTCTATCTCTTTATCTTTTTTATCCATACAAAACTTATGAATGATTTGAACAAAACTTTAAACACTTTTTTCTTTCCCAACCTGGGTAGTTACGAAAAAAGATAAAGCAGTTAGAAAAACAGGAAAAAGATTTTTTAGATGGGCAAACGGTCCTAGATGCCAAGATTGGGTTAGTAGATTTGGAAATGCCCGCCCTTATTGCAGAGGTACAAAAAAAGTCACAGCATGTTATTGGGTTTACCTCTTCGGGGATAGGGCCATTAGGGCCAATAACAAACCAGGAGGAGTTGAGAGTGGCTCATCTTCGCCAGTTTGGAATTGACTTTAGCAAAGCATTTCCTGCTCATAAAAGCCTGCATAATATGAAAAACCCTAATTTTCTCCCAGTATTTTATCAAGGCATTCTTTTTGCCATACCTGACAAAAAAGGAGAGTCTTTAATGATTTTTCTAGGTAAAATTAAATTGCAGCCGCGAAAAATTATCTTTATAGACGACCGGATAGAAAATATCCAGTCTGTTGCAGAGGAATGTATTAGACATCACATTGAATTTATAGGGCTACATTATACTGCTGCAGCAAGCTTTTCCGAACAAGTTGACGAAAAAGTGGCTCGTTATCAATATGACTACTTGATCAAAAACAAACGATGGCTGAGCGATACAGAAGCTAAATTACATATTAAAAAACTGATCTCGCAAGGCATGGGGATAGACTCTGAAGAAAGTGCCGAAGAGGAAAAGAAAGAATTATCCAAGGACCTAGCTGCAGATTCTTTGTAAGGGGGCAATATTTTTTGAACCCTCGCTTGTGCGCGGGTGACAAAAGAATATTCTAAAAAAGTCCGGCATTTTCATTCCGTTTGGGTGTATGATAGAAAGATAAAACAATAATCTATTTTTAATCATTATGTCATCTTACTCACACACCCTTCTGCCTTGGCTTGTTTTCAATGCTGGCGTGGGGTTTATGTTGGCCTTGGATTTGGGATTTTTCCATAAAAAAGCCCACTTACCCAGTTACACCGAAGCCTTACTCTGGAGCTTTGTTTGGTTAGCTTTTGCTGTCATTTTTGGGGGGTGGATTGCCTATGATCAAGGGGTGGATTGCAGTCTGTTATTCTTTACGGGTTATGCCATTGAGAAAAGCCTAAGCCTTGATAACATCATGGTGTTCGCGATTGTCTTTCAGACCCTAAAAATTCCCAACGATTATCAACACCGTGTTTTGTTCTGGGGCATTATTACTGCTTTGTTATTGCGTCTGGTGATGATTTGGGGCGGTGTTATATTGCTGCAGAAATTCCATTTTCTTTTATATATTTTTGGTGGGATCTTAATTCTAACGGGCATAAAGATTTTATATCTTGGTGACCGTGAGACTGATTTAAGACAAACATGGGCATGGAAAAACATGCAAAAGTTCTTGCCCCTTAAAGATAATCTTTATGGCCACAAATTCACGGTTAAAGAGGCTGGCAAAACTTATGGAACGCCACTGCTAGCGGCTTTGATTATTATTGAATTTTCCGACATTGTTTTTGCCCTTGATTTTATACCTGCCATCTTTGCAATCACCCAAGATCCCTTTATTATTTACACAGCAAATGTGTTTGCCATTTTGGGGTTACGATCGTTATATTTTCTATTGGCGAATGCTATGGCGGATTTACGTTTCTTGAAAAAGGGATTAGCCGTTATACTGTGCTTTGTGGGGTTGAAAATGCTAGGGGTGATTAACATTCAAACCCAGCATTCTTTATTTGTTATTTTAATAATCTTAGGCGGCGCTGTTCTTGCTTCTGTGTATTTCAAGGGAAAAAGATGGCGTCTAGACAGCTAGCTTATCTTCTTGGTTTTATAGGTATCATTTTGTGGGGCGGCAGTCTTTTTACTATTGCTACCCTTGCTAATGATTATCGCATTACGATTGCCTTGGGCATTCTTTGTGCACTCAGTCTGGTTGGAATGGGGCTTTACGTGTTTTTTCAGCGCTTTCATAACAAGCGCCTTCACGAAACCAATCTAACAGCCATCATCCACAATACCTTGGCCAACTATCACGAGGTTCATCTTTTTGATGAAACAGGCAAAACCCTTTTTAGTACGCATTCTCACCTGTATGCACATAAGAAAGAATTTCTGCGTCGCTTGATGTTAAGGGTGCAGGCAAGCCCCGAAACGGCGCGTTTTAAGAAATGGTTGGAAGATCATTATCCGGGGGAGATTTTGTTAGCAGAGGGTGGCGATGCCCTGGGTCAACAACAACGGTGGTGGTTGGCTCATGTGTCGCCGATTGACCCCTTGTTGGTTGGTGGACGGCACCTGCTTTTGGTAACGATGACAGAGGTTACGAAATATTTAGCCCCCCATCAACAGCTGAAGGTTGCCTATGATCAGCTTGAAACCTTTTTAGATTCTGCCCCCTTTGCCCTTTTTTATACCAACCGTACCGGTCACGTGGTGGGTGTTAATGATACTTTTGCGCGATGGCTGGGCCTAGAGCGTAACGAAATTTTGGGCCAACCATTAGGTGCTTATATTGAAGGTTGGGATAATAAATCATTGCCTTTAAAGTCCATGGTTGTCACCTTAAAATCACCCAGAAATTCTGCCTTTAAGGCCTTATGGTTTCCACCTTCCTTGCAATCAAAAGACCAAGCCTCGCTTTTATGTCGACTTGATGCCCCCTTAATTGAGGGATTGCCAAGTCATAAGGGTGACGATATGGACGATACCTTTAATCAGGCCCCCATTCCAGCCGTGGTGATTCAAGAAGACGGGCGCATGTTGTCGTTTAACCCTGCCTTTGCAGCGATGATCAGTGATGTTATTACGGTTAACCATAACAAGTTAAAGATGGGCGGCAATTTGTATGAGATTGTTCATGCCTCCACCCGCAGTGAAACCTCAAGTCGTTTAAGAAATATTGCGACTCAACAAACGGTTGCGATGCCGTTTGAAATGCGTTTTGAAGGGATTAAGACCCACACGACGGCTTATGTCACACCGTTGAAATCTTCTTTATCTCCGCAATCGTCGCTGTTAATTCAATTTATTGATATCTCTGAACAAAAACGGTTAGAACAGCAATTCATTCAATCACAAAAAATGCAGGCCGTTGGGCAATTGGCGGGTGGTATTGCCCATGACTTTAATAACTTATTAACGGCCATGATTGGCTTTTGCGATTTGTTATTGCAACGGTATATGCCAAGCGATCCTTCTTACACTGACATTATTCAAATCAAACAAAATGCGAACCGCGCGGCGAATTTGGTCAGGCAATTGTTGGCCTTTTCAAGACAACAAAACCTGCAACCAAAGGTGATTAACATCACCGATACTCTGGCTGAATTATCGGCTCTTTTAAGGCGTTTAATTGGTGCCGGCATTGATTTACAAATGATTCATGGGCGTGATCTGTGGACAGTTCGTGTCGACGCCAGTCAGTTGGAACAGGTTATTATTAACCTGGCCGTGAACGCGCGCGATGCCATGACGCAAGGTGGCAACCTGATTATTCGCACGGGGCATTATCAATTGCCCAAGCCCCGACAATTGGGGCACGAAACCATGCCCGCTGGCGATTACGTGTTGATTGAGGTTGTGGATACGGGCCATGGTATTCAACAAGAGCATCTAGACCATATTTTCGAACCGTTCTTTTCCACCAAAGAATTAGGGTCCGGCACAGGCCTTGGCTTATCAACCGTGTATGGCATTGTTAAGCAAACAGGTGGATTTGTTGCTGTTGAAAGCGAACCGAATCACGGAACTATTTTCAAAATTTTCTTGCCCCGTTATCATGGTGCTGAACCTGTTAGCACCACCATAGAGCACGAACACCATGCGACGGATTTGACGGGGTCTGAAACGATCTTGCTGGTTGAAGACGAAGATGCCGTCAGACTGTTTAGTGGGCGTGCCTTAAGGGAAAAAGGCTATCGCGTTTTAGAGGCCAACAGCGGTGATGCAGCCCTGAGCATTATTAAAAAAGGTGAGGTTTTGGACTTGCTGATTACTGACGTGGTCATGCCAAAAATGGACGGCCCCACCTTAAATAAAAAAGTCCGCGACCTGCTGCCCCACATTAAAACAATTTTCATTTCAGGCTACGCCGAAGACACCTTTCGCCGCAACCTGGACGATAATGCCCAGATCCATTTCCTGGCGAAACCCTTCACCTTAAAAGACCTGGCGGCCAAGGTGAAAGATGTTCTTCATGCCAAGAAAAGGTGAGGGGTTTTTCTTCTTGTTAACCCCTTTCTCACATCCAGCTGCTTATATGGGCGGGTGTTAACGTGATGCCTGTGTCCTGTTCCCGTTGTGTTGCCTTTACCCAATCAACCAACGTTTGCGGTGTGGTTTCGCTGGGGATCAAAACAGTGGCATGATTCTTGTTACCATAGGTATGACTGAGTAATGAAAGGGGGGATTTTTTAGCACTTTCTTTGTCGTCATGATCTTTTAATTCAATTTCGTTGTCTTTTCCTGTGGGGCTCCATTCAATAAATGGCCTTTGATTAGAGGTTAATCCACGAATCACAGACATGACCCCGCATACGTCACGCACATAAGATAGATTTGCTTTTGAGCTTTGAATAATTTCATCCAAAATCTCATACAAGAACGATGGATCTTTTTGGAAAAATGCTAAAATTTGTTTAAAGGCAGCTTTATCTTGGAATTTGGGTATTGCTGTTTCTTTACGGATTTTTTCCCAGAAAGTATCAAGGGTCATAGACAATTTTTCTTTAAAAAAAGCATCTGTTTTTTGTAATAAACGATCCCCTTTATCAAAATCACCATACACTGCCATATTCATCATTAGCTCTAAAAGCTCTGTCATGAGTTTTGGTTCATCCAACAGGTTATCAATTAATAATTCCACCATGTCCCATGGTTCTTCATAGCCATAGTCACAACGCCTTGAATACCAAGCACACCCATGATTGGGGTTAATAGCAAAAGCCATCATTTCATAGGCGGGGGTTGTATTCGTTTTAAAACTTTTTCTTTTATCAGCTTCTTTCTGCTGAAAACGGACGCCATATAAAGCCAGGCTTTCAAGTCTTTGCCAGGAGGCTGCTGCTACGCCCCCTAATTTCGCGTTAAATGCTGGGTTATCAAAGAAATCTCTTTTATAGATTTCTTTCATCCAGGTGGGAGGGTGGCGGCTGTTAATGCCACGCCGCACAAAAGTTGGCAGATCAGTCTGTTCTTTTGGGCTGGCAAGCTGAGCTTGAACAGAACGGGCAACAGCATACACGACTGTTAAATGGCGTTGTTCATCTTCATTTTTTACGTGTCCTTCAAGAGTGTTCCTGTCTTTTGATAGATAACCCCCCTGTATCGTTTTTTTGGAATGATACGGCTTATCTTGGTCATGTGTGCAAAAGGAAAAGGAATAATGCCCATCACTTAAGGCTGCTGCTGTTTCAATTGTTAAAATGGCATTAAATAAATTTGTAACTACCCAGGTTTATTGTGGGCAGAACTGAGGATTTAGGATGGCATGAAAGATATTAAACCCCTGTTTGCGTCTCGTTGAGAGAAAGCCTCGAATTAGGCAAAAGACTTCGGCTCCTCGGGTTGTTCTGAAT
>CAIVFQ010000134.1 GCA_903905285.1 uncultured Alphaproteobacteria bacterium | reverse complement strand
TGACTGAGATTGACGAAGCTCTGCCAATTTTACTCTTTCTTCATATCTTAATTGTTTGTATTCTCTCATTTGCAACGCCTTTCTGTGACTGTCTTATCAACAAACACTCTAATGCGTTGCACTTCATTTTAGAACATGGGCCCTACGTTTTATGTTTTTGTCAGTGCTTTTGATTGCTTCTAATGCTACTGCCAGGGCTTCTGGAACGCCTTGGTTCTTGTTAACAATGGCCTCGAATAAATCCAAAGCCATACGTTTTAGGTTTTCGTCAGTGCTTTTGATTGCTTTTGAGGCTACTATCAGGGCTTCTGGAACGCCTTGGTTCTTTTCAAAAAGCGCCTCCAATAACAAGACAGCATTCCCGTAATCGTTCCCATGTTCGATTGCTTTTGAGGCTACTGCTATAGCCTCTGTGACGCCTTGGTTCTTTTTAATAAGAGAACCAAATAAAGCTAAAGTATAATTACTAACGTGAGTAGCGGTTCCTTTGTTTTCTTCTGACGCTGCTGCCAGGGCTTCTGTAACGCCTTGGTTCTTTTCAAAAAGCGCCTCCAATAAGGCTAAAATTTTAGGTTGCGAAGGAAGGCCTTGGATGTAGCTTGGTTCTTTGAGTGCCTTCAGCGTTTCCTTGATTAACTTGGGCAATTGGTTTTGAGCCATCCATGCAAATGTTTTTGATTCTTTATCTAACAACAGGACGGGGGAAATACGAGGTGACCCCTTCGTATCCTTATAATCCACATTTGCAATAGGGTTAAATAAATTAAAATTTGGATCTTGTGCCAGTATTTGTTTAATGCCATCTAAATTATCGGTTCTCAAAAATTGACCATACATCGATGCAGCCGTTTTTGTTTCAAAGATGACCCCTGATGATTGATGCATATGGCGATGGACTTTCTGCAGGGGCGTTAAAGGCGGCTTCGTATCGCCTGAAGATGGGTTTTCTAAAGTATCTGGGGATAACTCGTGCTTTGCCTGTAACCACTGGGTAAGATCTTCGCGAACCATTGCCCTTAGTTCCTTTAGATACCCTTCTTTCGGATTAACCCTGAAATAGCGTTTAATTCTCACTTTACCAGAATTGGCCATTATGTCCGGTTTTAAGAAAATGCGTGCCTGTAAACTTTGTAAGTTTACCTTAGATTTGGTAGCGATTAGGGCACGAATAGATTGCCTCAAATCCTGACGAAACGTTCCTAAAAAAACCCTAGGGGCGAGCTTTTGTTTTTGTTCTAGAGGGTTTTCATAAAGACCAACACCATTTGTACCAGATAAGTAAACCATATCATCAACAACATCGGGATTAATGAAAATTTGTAGCAATTGGTTTGTGTCTGTTTCACCAAAATAACGCTTAAACAACTCAAAATACTTATCCGTATTGGTAAGGCCAAACTTGGAAATCAAATGGCTTAAAAATTTTGAATAATCGGGGGGGACGACGGTTGAATCTCGATGCAACAAATCAAACGTTGATGACCCTGGCAATGAAGGATTGCCAAAAAGATAAATATTGGCAGAAAGCCCGTTTTCTTGAAAATTACTTGCATAATTGTCCATTGTTCTAAAGTCTTTAGTGTTCTGTTTGTTCATCTGGTCTTGTATGAATGCATCCACATTAGCAAGATCTTTAAAAAAGGTGTCTAGAGCACGCAGGGAATGAAGATTTTCATGCGCATCATCGGAAGACCGCATGACCCTTAGCGCATTCCTAAATTCAGTGGCAATATCATAAATAAACGCCATTTTCCCTTGCAGGGTGTGATAAAAGACGAACCAGTTCTTCATGTTCCGTTCTTCTTTCATCGCAGCCAAAAGCATGGTTTTGTAGCCTGTTGCACCCGATTCAAGAAATTCTTCACAGTAGTCTTTTGATAAAGGGCTTACATCTCTTAAGAACAAGTAAATATTTTGCTGGTCATTGTCTTGAATGTATCGCGTTCCCAAACACAATTTTAAATGCGTATCGGTGGCTGTTTCAGTTCTGCTTAGATCTACTGCTGAAGTCGACGATCCTGCTGCTGCGCCTTGGGCTTCCTCTTCCTTCGAAGATGCTGCGCTTTGTTGAGCTCGTGCTGAACTGCTTGAAGCGTTTGCTGAAGTCGTGGAAGGTTTTGCCGGCTTTAGGGTTTCTCGTATCTTCTCTCTCCTTTGCTTTACCTTCGTCATTAAATCTAGATGTTTGGTCGTAAGATTATACAGCCTTTCCCCTTCCTCTGCCCTTGGGTCAAAAAATGGCGGAGAAGGGTACCAGGGCAAATGCCGCAGGTCTCTTAGAACTGTGGACCCAATACTTCCCTGGGTATGGGTGGGACCAACCTTACCGTTCAATGCCAAATCCTCCAACCAGGCAACAACCGGTTCTTGGCGCAACATATCCATTAACGGGTGATGAATGGAAATATCTCTTCTCTTATCATCCTTTAAAACATACTGATTTTCGTTGTCTGTTTGGTTTGGTGTTTCCTGAAACGTTTTCACAAGCGCTAATAAGTCGACCACATCGACCCAGGCAAAATCGGTGTATTCTTGGCTATGCTCAGCTGTTTGCTGACCAAGCGTTCTCATAAATAAGTCCGGATCTATGTACTCCTGATCCTCCAGCAAATACATACGATGCAGGGCGTCGGGCTGATCCCCACCTTTAATCAAATCATGGAATGGCGCCTTTACAAGATCATCCGCCAAAACGTGATAGAGTCCCATGGATTCTTCCTTCACCTCACGCACGGCGGCATTTAAAAGGGTCTTATCTTCGTCGTCTGCTTTCCCCCCAAAATTCCCCCACCATGCATGACGAGTACGCCTTCCTAACAATATCTTCTTTTTTCCTGCATGCTCTGTGACAATCAAAATGCTTGCCGATGACTTATTGGGGATAACAACCGCAAAAGGGTGCGCCTGCATATATTGTTTTACAGGAGCGGCCTGATCATAATAATACGATTTCAAGGAATTCAAGCGAGTCACCAGGTTTGATCTCAGTTTTCGGTAATCTTTAATATCTAGACGGTCATTGTAGGCATCTGCCGTTTTTAAAATAATTTCTTGCAAGGCCACAAGCTTTTCAATTTGCCTTAAAATCTCAGGTTGAGTTAAGGCTCCGTAAAACTGTTGACCATCCGCGTTCACCTCAAGCGTAAGATCAAGAGGATAGCGCTGGCCCCTTAAGGTATAAAGATCACTAACGGCTGAACTAAAATCATAACCTTTTGATGTCTTAAGGTCCCCCATAGCCCGATACCGAAGGGCGCCGCCATTATCCATGCGGTAAATTTTGTCCCCGCTAAGCCACAGGTTCTTGCCACCCACAACCAAATCCCAATTCGCCATAAAGGCATCCACGACAAAGCCCTTGGCAACGTCTGCTTGGTTTCGAAAGCCAAGTTCTTTACCCGGTAAAAACCTACTAACACGACTGATGCCGTCTTTTTTACCGTCTATAATTTTAAACTCAGGCACATGAATACCAAATCTTTTCTCAGCATTTCCAATGGCTTGGTAAATGGCATCAGCCAAAACCTCTTCTTTGAATCGATCGGTCGGTGCGTCCCCTGCTCTCTCTACTACATCCGACGAACTCCCTGCTGGAGCACCCTCTGTGTCTTGTGCGATTTTCGTAACTACCCAGGTTGGGAAAGAAAAAAGTGTTTAAAGTTTTGTTCAAATCATTCATAAGTTTTGTATGGATAAAAAAGATAAAGAGATAGAAGCCCTCAAAGAAGAGATAGTCGTACTCAAGGCAGTTATTGTGG
>CAIVFQ010000133.1 GCA_903905285.1 uncultured Alphaproteobacteria bacterium | reverse complement strand
GCGCGCTTTACTGCGGCTCAGGGTACCAGATGAGACGCACAAATGCAAATCCATCTCTACTAAAATTTTAAGAATACAAACAAGGACTGAAGTCTCTTTCGCCTGAAGGCGAAGGTTTTAACCAATTAGGAGACTATAAACTTTGCAAGATCAATTGAAGGAAAAGATTGCTGGTTACACTTTCATTGCTTGGCAGGTCTTGGCCAAACAACCACCTTTATGTCTATGTATGAAATGATAAAAACGGCATCTTCTGGAAAGACGTCTTTAAAGAATATTTTGGCTCGACAACATCAAATCGGCGGCGCTGACTTATCATTTATGTGGTACTGCTCTTCTCGGGTTCAATGGGTAGATTTCTTAAAAAACTTCTATGATTATGCTGAAAAAGGCTTTGATCAAGGAATGTCGTGGTCACAATGGGTATCTCAAAGGAATCTAAAGGTTTTTCAAGAACAACCGTCTGTAACGCCATGGTGGAGTCTGAAAGGGCTGGCCTCTTACGGTAAGTTTACCCTTATGATGGCCTCTATGAGAATCTCTCAGCTTTACAGAATGGTGCGCGGCCATCATGTCGATGACACTAATTTGGGTTATCTTGCATGAATCGCTATTACAAAGTAAAAATGCTTGTGGCGGGTTATTGTTTGGTCTATTATTCAAGAAAAATTATCTTTATTAACCCTTAGCCGTTTGCTGCCGGTTGGGAAACCCAAAGCAGGCGTTAGTTTATTTTCAAGGAACATTATGTCTAATCTTTCTTCCCAACCCCCCGTCGAAAAAGAATCGTTTTTGGCGTTACTAGAAGGCTCGTTCGCGGGTCAGAAAAGTTTTGAAAACACCGTTGTCAAAGGTATTATCGTTGCAATCCGTAACGATTTAGCGATTGTTGACGTAGGCCTTAAATCAGAAGGCCGTGTTCCTTTAAAAGAAATACACACTAAAGACCAAGAAGAAGTCCGCGTTGGAGACACCATTGACGTCTACGTTGAACGTCTAGAAGACAAAAACGGCGAAGTGGTTCTTAGTATTGAAAAAGCCCGTCGTGAAGCAGCTTGGGATGAGTTAGAAAAGGCCCACGAAGATGGTCTGTTAATCAATGGAACTATCTTTGGCCGCGTCAAAGGTGGATTTGCGGTTGACTTAAATGGCGCCATTGCCTTCTTACCAGGCAGCCAAGTTGATATCCGACCTATTCGCGATATATCAGCGCTGATGAACATTCTACAGCCCTTTAAATTATTAAAAATGGACAAAGCACGCAGCAATATCGTGGTATCACGTCGCTCTGTCTTAGAAGAATCAAGGGCAGAGGCACGTACGGAATTGGTATCACAGCTAACTGAAGGACAGATCCTGGAAGGTATTGTTAAAAACATTACCGATTACGGCGCCTTTGTGGACTTAGGTGGTGTTGACGGTCTGTTGCATGTAACTGATATTTCTTGGAAACGCATCAATCATCCAAGCGACCTGTTAAAAATTGGCGAAGCCATTCAGGTACAAGTCATTCGCTTTAACAAAGAAACCCAAAGAATATCCTTGGGCATGAAACAGTTAGAGAATGACCCATGGAAAGGAATTGAAGAAAATTACACGGTTGGATCACGTCATAAAGGCAGAATAACAAACATTGCTGACTATGGAGCCTTTGTCGAGCTAGAGAACGGAATCGAAGGATTGATCTATGTCACCGAGATGAGCTGGACAAGAAAGAATATTCACCCTAGTAAAATTGTAACAGTTAACCAAGAAGTCGACGTTGCGATTCTGGAAGTTGACATGAACAAGCGCCGTATTAGCCTGGGCCTGAAGCAATGCAACGAGAACCCATGGCAGAAATTCATGGAACAACACCCCGCAGGCAGCACCCTTGAAGGTGTTGTTAAAAATGTAACCGAATTTGGTTTGTTTGTCGGCGTTAGCGAAGAACTAGACGGCATGGTTCACTTGTCTGATTTATCGTGGGATAAGTCTGGTGAAGAAGCCATGGCTGACTTTATAAAAGGACAAACCATCAAAGTTAAGGTGTTGGATGTCGATTTTGAAAAAGAACGTATCAGTCTAGGTGTTAAACAGCTAACAACAGATAGCTTTAGTGAAGCTAGCGACAAAGTTCAAAAAGGTTCCGTTGTCACCTGTACCGTTACCCAAGTCACAGACAGAGGATTAGAGGTTTCAATCAGTGAAGGGCTAACCGGGTTCATTAAAAAAACAGACATAGCTCGTGATCGCGCTTATCAAAACCCTGAACGCTTTGCCGTTGGTGAAAAAGTTGACGCTAAAGTCCTGACGGTTGATCGCATCAGCCGTAAAATTAGCCTGTCAATCAAGATCAAGGAAATTGATGAAGAGAAGCAAGCTTTGTCTGACTATGGTTCTTCTGACAGTGGCGCAAGCTTAGGTGATATTTTAGGTGCTGCCATGAAAAAGAAGAAAACTGCCCCTTCTGAAGCTTAAGCACACATGAACAGGGGCAAGGTTTCTAAGACAATTCATAAATGTCATAAAAACCTTAGCCCCGTCCTTATCGAAAAAGCCTTAGATATATTTTTCGAAACCATTCAAACAGCCTTGATTGAAAAACGACGCGTTGAAATCAGGCGTTTTGGTATTTTCTCCCTTTGTCATCGTCCCGCTCGTAATGCTAGAAATCCCGGAACAGGGGAAACCATTCTGGTAAAGGAACGCACGTATGTGCACTTCAAAATGGGCAAACAACTCCAAATAAAGCTTAATCAAACGGAACACCCTAGGCAGGAAAAACCTCATTAAAAAGGGTTAAAGATGGTTTTTGTGGATTGAATTCAGAGCCGATCGACAGCGACAGACGTTGCTTGCAACTTAGAGCTTGGCAAATCAAAGGACTGGTTTTTCCGGACATACTTGTCCCTTTATAAGGGGTCCTCCTCGACCCCCCCAATCGCAGCGCCTCCCCACCGCAACTCCGCAACATGAATCTCCCTTTGCCTCAAAATCTTGCGATTTTGGGCACATCTTCGCACCGGGTTCCACGCCGATGAAAATTCGTCTACAGTGACAAAGCGCTTCATCACTATAAACAAGGCAACCCTGTTTTAAAAACAAG
>CAIVFQ010000132.1 GCA_903905285.1 uncultured Alphaproteobacteria bacterium | reverse complement strand
CACAATAACTGCCTTGAGTACGACTATCTCTTCTTTGAGGGCTTCTATCTCTTTATCTTTTTTATCCATACAAAACTTATGAATGATTTGAACAAAACTTTAAACACTTTTTTCTTTCCCAACCTGGGTAGTTACGATTTCTTTTTTGTTCGGAGCTTCATCATTGCTATCAATTCAAGCAGCCCAAGTGCCGGTTGATTCCGATCAACAGTCTGCGGCTGGGAAGACAGTTGCTTTGCAGTCCAGGCAACCAAACACCGTCGATCCTTTAGTCGTCCCCCCAAGCCCTGCACCCCGTTTGACCAGAGAAGCTGCTTTCTGTAGCGCTGAAGTTTTAATGAGGATGCACGGGAAAAGTGTAGGAACAGCTGGGAAAAAACCTTAGAAGCTGACCCAGATAGCTATACCCCTCGCCATGACGGACTTTTTGTTCGACATCTTGGTTGAAGCGAGGGCATTCGAAAAAAACAGGCATTCTCATTTTGTTTTGGTATTTGTGGTGTGAAAATAAGGAGAGGTTAAGGTGTTTCATTATTCATTAATTGTTCTTTTTCTGGGAATTTCGTCGGTATCGTCTCAACAAGCTCAGGATGATGATGGTCCAATTCCTGGATACTCACCCGTTCTGGTAAGGCAAGATGGTTATTGCAACTATGAAACTTCTTCTAGCTACGCAGCTGCTATTGCTGCTGCATCAGCTTTGGAAATCGAAGAAAAGACTGAAGAAAAAGTCGTAGTAGTGAAAGCCACAGATGTAGAAACCACAGATGTAGAAACCACAGAATAGAAAAAATCCTAATTCAGAATTTCAACCGATTAAAATGGCTTAGGCAACTCTTTGGTTGTTCGTGGTGATAGAATAAAGGGATGTTAAAATGTTTTGTTTTTTATTACTGGGTATTTTGTCGATAGTGTCAGTTCAGGCAGCTCAAGAAGTGGATGGTCCCGCGCGGCACGGCTTAACACGTGCCCAATTTCTACATTTACAAGCGCAGGGTCTTGAGCCACCTACGTTGAGGAGACAAAATCCCCAGAGTGAATACAACGAAAATCGTGAGAGGAAGATGGCAGAAGTCAAGGAATCTATTGAAGAGATCAAACAAGACACCCCCGAAATAGTAACGACCCGGGAACGGCGAAGGTTAAGATAGGTTCTTATTCTTCATCATCCTCTTCGGCACTTTCTTCAGCAGGCTCTTCGCTGTCATCATCGTCGCTTTCCAAGTCATCGTCTTCTTCGTCACTCTCTTCGCCATCTTCTGCAGCTACTAAGTCTGAAGTTTCGTCGGTAATCGAGAAGGGATGTTGTTCGGCCTTGATAATGTCTTGCAATTCTTCATCGAGTTCGTTTTCGTCTTCATCGGCAAGAAGATTTTTTTGCATGCTTTTGATGATGCTTTCGCGGATGGCACCTAACGATAAGGTTTCTTCAGAGATTTCGCGTAAGGCAATAACAGGGTTTTTATCATTGTCACGGGGAACTGTCAGGCTGGCTCCGGCTGAAATTTCACGGGCCCGCCTTGCGGCAAGCAAAACCAGTTCAAAACGGTTAGGGACTTTTTCAATGCAGTCTTCAACGGTAACGCGCGCCATAATAAACCTTTGCCTATTCCAAATGCTATACGCCGTAACGTTATCCTGAACGCTATGGAAAAATCAAGTTAAACTTGTCATACTGGCGAAAACATACTTACTAGAAAATTTAATGTCACTTGTTTTGTATAACAGTTTAACCCGTCAAAAAGAACCATTTCAGGCTTTCAACCCGGAACAGGTTGGCATGTATGTTTGTGGCCCTACGGTCTATGATCGGGCCCATTTGGGAAATGCGCGGCCTGTGGTCGTTTTTGATGTCTTGTACAGGCTTCTGAGGCAGCTTTACCCAAAGGTTACCTACGTTCGTAATATTACCGACGTTGACGATAAAATAAATGCCGCTAGTTTGGCGCGCAATATTCCCATTCATCAGCTGACAGCTGAAACCACGGCTGCCTATCACCACGATATGGCTTCTTTGGGCGCTTTACCTCCTGATCACGAACCACGGGCCACAGCCCATATTCCCCAAATGATTGCGATGATTTTGACTTTAATTGAAAAGGGGTATGCCTACGCGGTTGAAGGGCATGTTTTGTTTCAGGTGGAAAAGTACCAAGACTATAGTGACCTTTCGCGCCGCAACCAAGACGAACTGTTAGCAGGGGCGCGGGTTGAAATTGCCCCTTATAAAAAGAATCCTGAGGACTTTGTTTTGTGGAAACCTTCAACAGAGGAGCAACCGGGATGGGAAAGCCCATGGGGTAGGGGACGCCCAGGGTGGCACATTGAGTGTTCAGCGATGAGTGCCGAGTATTTAGGGGAAACTTTTGACATTCACGGCGGGGGCATTGACCTGATTTTTCCCCATCATGAAAATGAAAAAGCACAAAGTTGCTGCGCCCATGGCACGAAAATGATGGCGCGCTATTGGCTGCATAACGGGCACTTAACCGTTTCTGGCAGTAAGATGTCAAAATCTTTGGGTAATTTTTTCACTGTTCATGATTTGTTGCAAAACCATAAGGGTGAGACGATCCGTCTGGCCTTATTAATGACCCATTACCGTCAACCGTTAGATTGGCGCCCAGAGGTGTTAAGTCAGGCCAAGCAAACCCTTGATCGATGGTATGGGATTTTGAATGATTTGGATGGGGCTTCCTCTGAGATTTCGGAAGGGTATGCTGTATTGGAAGCGTTGCAAGACGATCTAAATACTCCTCAAGCGATTGTTGAATTGCATGCGCTGGCCAATCAAGCCTATAAAGCTGAAAGCATTTCAGAAAAGATGAAATTTGCTCAACAATTAAAAAGGTCGGCTGACTTATTGGGTCTGTTACAAGAAAATCCACAAGAGTGGTCGCAGCAATCTCCCACAGTGTCTTTGACGGAACAGGAAATTGATTCTTTCATTCAGCAACGTCAACAGGCCCGCCAAGACCGTGATTTTTCTAGGGCTGATGAAATTCGTCAAGAGTTGTTAGAAAAAGGAATTCAGCTGGAAGACAAAGCAGGGCAAACTTTTTGGCGGTCTGTATAGTGCCCTCGTTATAGATTGGTTTTTTTGTGTTAAGTACAGTTTTAAATTTTATAGTCTCCTAATTGGTTAAAACCTTCGCCTTCAGGCGAAAGAGACTTCAGTCCTTGTTTGTATTCTTAAAATTTTAGTAGAGATGGATTTGCATTTGTGCGTCTCATCTGGT
>CAIVFQ010000131.1 GCA_903905285.1 uncultured Alphaproteobacteria bacterium | reverse complement strand
CTAACAATTCCATTCTTATAATGCTCTTCGCTCTCACAAAATTTACATTTCGCCATAACTAGGCCCCTTCCTTCTAAAAAACCTCAGGGCATTATATCAAAAACTATCTATGGTTAAAAGTCTCAAACTGCTTTCCTTGGATTAAAATTTTATCCAGAGCGTTTGTATTCCTTGTAATGTAAATAAAATTTAGTTCAGCACCGCCGCTCATATAGGCATTAGCCCCATCGCCTAGATTCATGCACTTTGAGGAAATACCTCCGAAAAAATAATCCTCGGCTTGGCGGTATAAATTTATCAAATCAGTCACGTTCTACTCTTATAATTCAAAGGTTTAAGGATATGCGTACCTTCGGGTCCGACGTTCGCATCTAAGGGAGAAACGGAGAGTAAAATCGGTGATTTTGTTTATTCTCTAAGTGCGCATGTTGTCGGGCGACTAAAACGCGCTAAAACCTATGAATACTGGGGTTCAGAGGGTGGTTTTGGAATTTAAAAAATGACGCCCAAAAGGTTAGAGCGCTGTAAAATGGCGGAGGGAGAGGGATTCGAACCCTCGATACGGCTTTTCAACCGTATAACGGTTTAGCAAACCGCCGCCTTCAGCCTCTCGGCCACCCCTCCGTGTTATATATTATTTCTAACGGGTAACAGGCGGAGTGTCAATCCTATGTTCCATCAAATATTTCCTGAAGAGCCTTAATCTCTGCTCCTCTAATTTTGAATAAAGTCCACTCTCTCCACTTTTGTGTAAAAACGCCCACAGAGATTCTATATTAAATAAGCATATAAATGTTAAAGAAATATTATTTTTTTTCATACATGTAAACATGAGCTGTTTTATGGTAGATGTCATCAAAGGACTCACAGAAAATTTAAGAACCTAATTCATGAAAAAAATTACTCTTTACATGTCGTCGCTACTAGCATTGCAAATATGTAGCGCTAATGTTACTGCAGCGACCCCAGCTACAGTTTCTCCTTTGCAGGCAACAAACTGTTCTAGCCCTGTTATTCAGCTTAATTCCAAAACCGCTTTGCTATACATTCGTAATGAGAACAAAGAACCGATCACTGTTTTATTCAAGCCCCAGGTGATTGAAAATGATCCTTCCGCGGATTCCGCCAATCGAATTAAAGATTTAAGACCCGCTGGTTTTATGAGCATGAAGCTGCCTGGAAATTCTTTCATCCAGATTATTGTTGAACAAAAAGTTTTAGGAAGTGATGTTAGTTTATTTTCTATAACGGGAGAAACAGATTCACGTGGTCCTTTAGGCACGGCAAACAATCTAAGCTATGGCAAAATATACATCATGAAGTTTACCGAAAATGTTTTTGGGACAACTTGTTTTACAGAAGAACTAAAGGAACCGATTAAAGATTTCCCACAAATCCAAGCAGTTGGAGTTGAAACGCGGATAGAGCTACCTAAGAAAGGTGGGACACCTACCCCTGTTTCCCCTCATGATGTCAAACCTGGTGCAATGGGCGGTTGAAAGGTAAGCAGTTTTAAAGGAGGTCTAACCCTCCTTTAAAACTTACGCCTTATGCACAGGCGACGTATCTTGCGGGGATCAGCTTCTAAAACCTCAAACTCAATACCGGAGGGGTGACGGATGAGTTCCCCCCTGATAGGCACCCGACCAGCCAACAGAACAACTAATCCCCCTAATGTATCGATATCTTCATCGTCATCATTTAAAGGGAATTTAGACCCAGTAGCGTCGTTTAATTCTTCTAGAGTGGTTCTGGCATCAGCAACAATCGTTCCATCTGGGCGAATTTCAATCTGAACAGACGGCGATTGTTCGCGGGCGTCTTGAATGTCGCCAATAATTTCCTCGATAAGATTCGAAAACGTCACCAATCCATCAACGCCGCCATATTCATCGACAACAACGGCAACTTTGCTGCCCGTTTCACGCATCTTTAATAATAAATCCAAGGTGCGCATCGTGGGTGAAATATACAAAACATCGCGCAGCAGTGTTTTAATGACCCAAGGCTTCTTACTGCTTCGCCAAGTCAAAATATCTTTAACGTGCAACATCCCGATAACGTTATCTAGGTTATCCTTATAAATTAAGATCTGCAAAACGCCGAACTTAACAAATTGTTGGATAATATCCTGAGCACTAATGCTAACAGGGGCAGCAATAATATCAGCACGAGGCAACATGACGTCATAAGCTGTTAGATCACGCAAATTCAAAACATTGCCTAAAAGCTCACGTTCGTTTGATTCAATTGACGGTTCAATTTCGTGAACCTCTTCAATTAATTCTTCAATCGTTTCACGCAAGCTGCTGTCGTTGTCATTTTTTTTGAGTTTTCGCCAAAAGTTTTTAAAAAACAAGGATGACGATCGGGGTTCTTCTTTAATCATAATGGGGGGCAAAGAGGATTTCATTGATAAGGGTTTGCGACACCCATCGAAGACAAAATATCTACCTCCAGCAACTCCATCTGTTCTGCCTGATTATCAAGCTGATGGTCGTAACCGAGTAGATGCAATGTTCCATGGACAGTCAGATGCATTAAATGATTCAGGAAAGGTTTATTTTGTTCCTTAGATTCTTTTAACACGGTTTCTAGCGATAAGACAATATCCCCCAAAATAAGCGAGGGTTGTTTCTTGGCTAATAAGTGGAGTTCTTCTAGCGTAAAGGAAGGAAAAGATAAAACGTTTGTAGGGGAATCTTTCCCACGATAAACGTGGTTAAGCTGGCGGCTGTACCCTTCATCAGTCAACAAAACGCTGACTTCGCTTTCATAGTTCCACTGTATGTATCTTAGGGTTCCTCTAATAATTTCTGACAATTTTTCTTGCCATTCATCGGCTTGATACCAAGCTAACCAAGGCTGATGATCGATTTCAACAACAACTTCATGAAAAGGGTTCGCTAACGATAAAGTCTTAGCCATGTTTATTACCACCATTTTGATCATAAGCATTATACGCTTGAACTATTTTGGCGACCAACGGGTGACGCACCACGTCTTTATCGTCAAAAATAATAAAAGGAATGTCTCTGACAGCTTGCAAAACTTGCATCGCATTTTTCAATCCTGACGTCACGCCACCAGGCAAGTCAGTTTGTGTCAAATCGCCATTAATAACCATGCGTGAGTTAGGTCCCAATCGGGTTAAAAGCATTTTCATTTGCATGGCTGTTGCATTTTGCGCCTCGTCTAAAATGACAAAAGCCTGAGACAAAGTTCTTCCCCGCATAAACGCCAAGGGGGCGACTTCGATTTCGCCATTGCTTAAATATTTTATAACTTGCTCAGGGGGTAATAGGTCATGCAAGGCATCGTAAAGGGGGCGTAAATAAGGATCAACTTTTTCCTTTATATCACCCGGTAAAAAGCCTAACCGTTCGCCGGCTTCAACTGCAGGACGCGATAAGATAATACGGTCAATTTTACCTTCTAAAAGCAATGAAACAGCTTGAGCCACTGCTAGATAAGTTTTTCCCGTCCCCGCAGGGCCAATACCAAATACCATTTCATTCGTTTGCATAGCACGCACATAGTCAGTTTGGTGGGCATTGCGCGGAAGAACAATCCGACGTTTGGTGACAATTGATACCTCTGATTCTTTATCATCCTGAGTCATAATCGTGGGATCTTGATCATCAGATTGAATTGAAGGGGATTGGCGCATGACCAGCTGCAAGGCGTGATCAAGCTCGGAAATTTCAACGGGCCGACCCTTTTTCAATTGTTCGTAAAGATAAAGTAAGGTTTTTTCAACATGCACTATTTGATCTGCAGTTCCCTCAAGCGTTATGCAATTACCCCTTAGGGCTAGGCTAACACCCAAAGATTGCTCAAGGTAAAGTAAGTGGCGATTCTGTGCTCCTACCAAAAGGGCAAGAATATGATTGTCCAAAAATTCCAGGGTACGAGATTTTAACGACGACAGAAAATTAAACCTTTCAAGCTACGAATCTACTGCGATCTTAAGCTGCCACAGAGATGGATTCAAGTGAATCAAGAATAATTCCCATCATGCTGTTTGCATACGCCTCTTTAATCAAAACATCGGTCAAACAACCTAATAAGCGTTTGGGCGCTTCTAAGGGAACTGATTGCATGTAAGGCGTTTTCCCTAGGATTTGACCTGGCACTTTGCCGATACGATCAAATAAAACAGATTGTACCGTTCCCACTTTTGTCTTATTGAAAGCCCATTGCTGTTCTTTTAACAAATCTTGGATTTCATAAAGTCGTTCGGTTTTTAAGGTTTCGGCCACTTGCCCATCCATCGATCCTGCAGGAGTTCCTGGCCTCACGCTATATTTGAAGGAATAGGCTTGGGCAAAATCAACTTGTCTAACTAAATCAAGGGTTGCCTGATGGTCTTGTTGTGTTTCCCCGGGAAAACCAATGATAAAATCAGATGAAAAGGCTATGTCAGGCCGTGCCTTGCGCAGACGATCTATTATATCTAAATAATCTTTTGCCGTGTGCTTGCGATTCATGGTTTTTAACAAAGCATCACTGCCCGATTGTACCGGTAAATGTAAAAACGGCATCAGTTGAGGAATCTGTCCATGGGCATCAATCAGATCTTGATCCATATCCCGTGGATGAGACGTCATATACCGAAGCCTATGCAATCCGTCAATGGTTGCCAATTCGTGCAACAGACGACCCAGGCCCCATTCCTGATCACCATGTGAAGATAAGTGAGGCGCTTGCCCATGATAAGCATTCACATTTTGACCAAGTAAGGTAATTTCTTTAGCACCTAGTTCAACAAGGCGCCTTGCTTCTTGCAAAATATCACCAGCGGGGCGTGAATACTCGGTTCCCCGCGTATAAGGAACAACACAAAAAGTGCAAAACTTATCGCACCCTTCTTGAATAGATAAAAAGGCACTAACAGAAGAAGATTGTGGGGTTGGCAGGCTGTCAAACTTACTTTCAACCGGGAAATCAGTGTCAACAATGCCCCTGCCCGCTCCCCGACCTTTACGGGCGTCTTTCTGACGAGTCATTTGCGCAATCATTTCCGGTAACCGGTGATATGTTTGCGGTCCAAACACCATACTTACATACGGTGCTTGACGTAAGATTTCTTCGCCTTCTGCCTGAGCGACACAACCACCAACAGCGATTAACATCTCATCACCCTGTTGGCGACGGTTGGTTTGGTGTTGTCTTAAACGTCCCAGATCAGAATAAACTTTTTGTTCGGCTTTTTCGCGAATATGACAGGTATTGAGAATGGAAAGATCTGCCTGAGCAGGATCGTCAGTCAGTTGATAGTTCAAAGGTTTTAAAAGATCCTTAATGCGGTCAGAATCGTATACATTCATCTGACAACCGTAGGTTTTTATATAAAGATTTTTGAACATACCGATTTTATTACTCAGCAGAATATTCCCCTGCTCAACACAAAAAAATGTTGAGCAAAGGAATTAGTTGTCTTTAAAGCGCTAAGAAGCAATCTGCTTTTGGCCGCCATCATTTTGAGAAACAACTTTAAACGCACGACGTCTGCCATTAACACCGAGGCCGGTATTTTTAGCGATCTGGCTCCGTCTTTTCGCATAGTTTGGTGAAACCATAGGATAATCAGAAGGTAGGCCCCATTTTTCGCGGTACTGTTCTAACGACATCTTGTAAACAGTGTTTAGGTGACGCTTTAACATTTGCAGTTTTTTACCATCTTCTAGGCAGATGATATAATCATCATTAACCGATTCTGAGATAGGCACAGCTGGGTTTTGCGGAGTCTTATTTTGGAATCCATTAGGGTCCCTATTAAGCTTGTTCAAAGTCTGATAGGTCTTGCTAATCACATCCGAAATATCTTCTAGAGATGTCGCGTGATTTGTAACATAGGCCGCAGCAATTTGAACCGTGTAGTTGAGAAGTTCTTGGTGTGTTAATACTTCATTCATGAAAAAAAATCCTTGGAAAGACGCTATTTTGTATAAAGTTATAATTCTCAACTTACCTTTAATCAATCATTATTTATACTTTTTGCAAAATTATCTTCACAAGTGAGGATGCGTGCTCCCCGTCAAAGGCTCTAACCGAAATCCCCATTTGATAATTTTTGGGGTATTGGCGTGTAGGGAAGCCATCAAAACCACAGCTAAACTGCCATCTGGCAAAGAATATGTCAAAAGTTGCTCTGCGCCCGAGCTTACTAAACGGCACGTTTTAGAAGCCACACCAGTTGAGGAGAAAGATAGCCTAATTTTTATGCTGCGTGCTGACTGAGAAAGAACCTTCGCTGTTTTGTCGAAAACAAATCGAATGCCAACCAACCCCTCTTGATCGAAAATAACTTTTTCAAGCCCTCTAAAATCATGGGGGTCTGCTGCCAGATAAAATTCACGCTCATGCTGAATATCATATTTTTGCTGTTGATGATGAAGCTGCGCCCACAGGTGGTGACACCCCTCTTTGTGCTGACGGCTGATTTGCAAAGGACATCCATTGCTATTGGAACGATCAACAGAGAGTGTGTTTCCTGAGGCGTCATGAAAGATCATATCATTGGTGCAGACTAACCCCTGCTGCAGAACGCTCCATTCAAAATCTAACATTCCAAAGGATTTATCGGCCAGATCAGGATTGCCCCTAGATGGCTTTGTATTCAAAATGACAAGCCCCCCTTTAGAGGTTAATAGCTCATACCCCGTATCAGTACAGCGTTGCGGCCCTTTTGATCGCGTGTCTGATAAGGACAATACTCTATCAACAGCTGTAGAGGAAAGAACATGACAAGAAAGCCGGACCACCTCAGCGTCCTCTAATGCCCCTCGGAAATGGGCTAATTTCCCGCTTGTGTGGCGAAAGAAACGAACGATGGGGGCAATGTGTTGAATGGCCTGCTGAAGGAACTCTGGTTCAATTACAGAGCAACTGCGTAGCAATGCCCGAATATCAATCAAATCTCTTAACAATAAAAATTGTATTGTGGGCGAACGGCTGATATGCCCACCATCTTCGAACAGCTGCTGACTAAGTGCTTTTTCCAATTCTTTCAGATATTTTTCTAAAAGATGGGGAGGCTTTTCCAAACTGCAAGTCGCGAACAAAAGACCAACCAAAGCTTGTAAGGTTTGCCATTCTTTGGCTGTGTGGGTCTTATAGTTGTTTTGCAAATGGCGAAACTGACGGTTTAAACTTGTAAAAAATAAATGCCGGAAATCATCATCAGCACTGGCCCCAAAAAAATCATAAAGACTTAACCAATACCGTAAGCGCTGCCCTATAATCTCTGGATGCCAAGACGGTTCAAGCCAAGTTTTCTTTGTCCAAGAATCATGACTGTGAATCCAATATTTGATTAATTCGCGCGCGCGTTTTCGGCTTGCATTCGTCCCAACGGCCCGAAGATCGCGCAACCATTCAAAGCTGTGTAAAAACAACAAAAAACCTTTGGGGCATTCACGGCTATGGCTTAGAAATCGCGAGGCCTTCTTTAAGGGGACAAAATAATCACCTATCTTAAAGGATCCCTCTACCAGACTTTGACCTGCCGTGCTATCGCCTGTCCATAAATCAGTTAAAACAACTGGCTGAATAAATTTTGCAGCTCTCCATAAACGCAACCCATACAAGGGGCTTGCTTGTAAAAGCCTTCTGAAGCGTTCTAAAAAAGATTTTTTGGTTTTTTTTTTCAAGACAATTTCCTATGCCACACGCAGCTTACTTAAGCGGTCACCAAGTGTTTCAGAATCACCACCGAACAGGTAATGGCCCGCCACCAGAACATTGGCACCCGCCTCTGTAACCAAAGGGGCAGTCTGATCGTTAAGGCCGCCGTCAACGACAATGGAAATATCTAATTTTTCTTTGTCAATTAACGCACGTAAAGCTTTGATTTTTGACAACATCTCAGGTAAAAATTTTTGCCCACCAAACCCTGGATTCACAGTCATAATCACAATCAAATCAAGCTGATCTAATAAGGGATAGACGGTCTCTAAACCGCTTCCTGGGTTTAAGGCGACCCCGGCTTTCAACACAAGCTGTTTAATTTTTTGTAAACAGCGATACGGGTGATACGTGGCTTCAGGATGAATGGTTAGGTGATTGGCACCTGCTGCTGCAAAATCGTCAATGCACTTATCAACGCACGTTACCATCAAATGCACGTCCAAGGGTAAGGATGTCGTTTTTCGAATTTGCCTCACCCATTCAGGGCCAAAGCTAAGGTTCGGCACGTAATGACCATCCATAACATCAACGTGCAACCAATCGGCACCAGCCTGGATGACGCAGTCAATATCACGTTGTAAATGCAAAAAATTTGAGGCCAACAAAGATGGCGCAATCAAAGGCAAAGAAGACGACATTATATTTTTTCGTTCAGAATAAGTACATCTATGCTAGCGAGAAGCAGTAATGAAAATCAAGGACTTGGCGATTCTTTTTTATCACTACCCCCCATGAGCCTTCGAGAAGGCCTCGATATCATCAAACGTTTGCAGTTTCTCCACATGCATCCAGGGGTATTTCGTACCAACGACTGCCAGCAATGAAAGGATTAATTCATCAACATTTTCTAGGAAGGCGTGGCTTAGAGTAAAACGACACCGAATATGGTCGATAAGCTTTAAACAACTAATGTCAACGTTTGGGTACACCGCTAAACCACGGCACGACAATAGCTTTAATTGCCAAAGGGTATCTTTGACCAAGGCATTCAAGCACGCACCAATGTCATTGGGGTGATCATAAGTTTCAATAAATATGTCAACGCCTACCACATCTCTCTCTTTAACTGATACGTCTTTGAAATAGACTTTTGATAAATCCAACGGCTTGTGTCGATGGGTATTAGGAACGGTTTCTTGTAAAGACTGTATAATAGCCTGGGTAAAGTCAGTGGTTGACACAAACGGTTTATCACCCGCCGCATCCCGCGTCAAAATGCCCTTAGCCAATGTTTTTTGAACAGCCGTTTCAACTTTTTCGGCCGCATCAAACTGTCCTATATGCCGCAACATCATTACAGCCGATAAGATCATCGCCGTGGGGTTAATCAGATTCTGTCCCGCATATTTAGGGGCCGACCCATGCACTGCCTCAAAGATAGCACAGTGATCACCAATATTCCCGCTGGGCGCGAAACCAAGGCCACCGACAAGGGCCGAGCTTAAATCACTGAGGATATCACCGTTCATATTGGTCATAACGATCACATCAAACTGTTCAGGCTTTTTCACCAGCTGATGGGCGCAGTTATCCACAATAATATGATGGCTTTCAATATCGGGGTAGTCCTTAGCAACCTCTTCAAAGGTGCGTTTCAACAACCCTTCTGTCAGTTTCATAATATTGGCTTTGGTAGCACAGTGAACTTTTTTGCGATTCTCTGACTTGGCAAATTCAAAGGCTAAGCGGGCAATCTTTTCACAACCCTGGCGCGAAATTAACTTTAAGCATTGTGCAACATTAGGTGTTTGGGAATGTTCAATGCCCGCGTATAAATCCTCAATATTTTCCCGCACAATAACCAGGTCGATACCCCGCCCCAGATAAGGCGTTATAACGCCAGGCATTTCCTTCACCGGGCGAATATTGCCATAGGTTTCGAAAAGCTTGCGCAAGGTTACATTCGCGCTTTTTTCACCATAACCAACAGGGGTTTCCAATGGCCCTTTTAGCGCCACGCGGTTGCGTTGAATTGAATCGATGGTTTCTTTAGGAACGCCGGTGCTTAACCCCTTTTTAAAAATAACGGAACCTGCCTCGCAAACCTCCCACTCAATAGCCGCCCCTGCGGCCTCAATGATTTGGCAGGTGGCCTTTGTAATTTCGGGCCCGACGCCATCGCCGGGAATCAACGTAATCGTTTGTTTTTTTGAGGGGATCATAGGCCTATCGCTAACTTAGAAATTGTTACCGCCATTCTAAGTTAGGAACTTAAAGGAGGGCAAGGGTTAAGCGCTTGGGAGTATCTGAGCGTATCTTGGGTGAAAAAACTCTCCAAAGAGCAATGCTGGATGTCGCCATACACATAAGCTTGCGCTATCCTCACGATCCAATTTAACAGTACTTTTGAAAAAACGACCTCGTTCTAACTGTGAAGCATCTGCAACAGAGAATACCCAGTCGTAAAGAGAGGGGCGCACCTGATAGGTTGTGTACTTCCATGGCCGAAATCAATAGACGTGGAATCGGTCAATTTGGGAAAATCAACGTAAAAATGCCCGTTGTACTCGTAAGTAGACCGCTCTTTCATATCCTGGGAGGCTTCCCCAAGAGGCCTTATATCCAAGGGCCAAAAACAATTAATATGTTTCCCAACTATGGGAGCAATCTTTGCATAAAAAGACAGAGATTTAGGTGGGGGAGCCACCACAACAGAGTTGCTGTAAAATTTTCTCCGGGCCTGATAACTTCTTTCAAGGGATTGTATATTAAATTTACTCATGATCTCTCTAACCGTCGCTCCCTCTTGAACGAATTTTTCTAATTCCTGGTGACAGTCGGTAAAACTAGGCAATCGGCTACCCTCTGAATAAGCTTCGTACACTCTCTTTATGGATTTGGAGATTATTCGTTGCATGATCTTTTGTGGTCCAAAATTGATAGGCTGAAGGGCTTGCTTAAGCAGAACCAAAGAAGGGGAACTTTGCCCAGAGCCCATGTAGCACCTATTGTAATCGATAACAACAAAGGAAAATTTCCCCTCTGATTTTACACGTAAAAAAACATTACAATCGTGCATGTCATCAATCCCAAAAAACCGCCAGAACAGAATAATTTTTACAACGTCCTCAAGATCAATAGCAGAATTGAAGGTCTGCAAATCATTAAAGCGTTCATCGGAAGGATTTGTACCGTGCTCAAAGTATTTAGCAAAGTTGTACAGGCGCAATAAGGCATTCTTATCCATTTTTTGTTTTGGGTTAGCATCTAAAACATGCCGCAGTAACTGTCCCATCGGCGAATCAGCATTTATCTGATCACTGTTGAATCCAACGAATGGTTCGACAATATGCGTAAAATCCTTCGTATCAATAGTTAATCGTCCACCCTTTATTTGGACAGGAATGGCGGGGTTGATAACGTCTATTAATCCTGTTGCTTTGGCAGATAACGAAACCAACCAATCTGACTTTTCGGTTGGCTTTTTCGGTTTTAGGATGGCTATAACGTGACCTTGTTCATTTTTAATGTATGTATGGGTTGCACAACTCCCTCCGCCATGATCACTTTTGTCGAATTTTCTGTTGGCGGAATAGTCTGAATCTGCCCCTTTAAACCAGTCGAAAGTTGCCGCATCCCCGAAAAAGTTCAATTCATGGCGATAAGATTCCAGGGTTTTGTAGAACCATTTCACGAAATGAGTAGTCAACAAAGCTTGGCGCGTAAGATCATTCGTGATCTGGCTCAGGCCATCGATATACCTACCCTTGCTCACATTCGTCCATAATACCTGTATGGATTCATTAATTGTTTGCAAAGCATTAAAGTGGCTGTCGTAGCCGATGTGTCCGGTAGTTGTCTTATTGTAAGAATAAACACCATGCACAATCACAGTGCCCATCATGGCTTTATAGATGACTTCCCGTTCGGCATCAGTTGCTGTGCGATCATAATCAATTTGTGAGTGATCAGTTAGTCGGCGACTAATGTTATCAGTAAAAGGCTTGGCCTGATTTTCATCATGATTTTGTGCATAAACACCGACGCGACTTTTATCTTCCTGAGAAATATACTCGACAGCATAGACACCTGAACAGAACCATACAAAAACTAAGAAATATGCTTTTAATAGCATTAACATTTTACTCTTTAATTATAATCAAACAGTCAGAATCTTACATAAGGTTATTATTATTTCCAATATCTGTTTTTTATTCTTGAATTTTATTCTCGATTGTTTCGCGAATGATAAAGCGGGGGCGTTGACTTAAGGTTTGAAAGACGCGACCCAAATACTCACCCACAAGCCCTATGCCCATAATGACCACACTGACAAGAAAGAAAAGAATGGCAAACAAGGTGAATACACCTTCAGCCTCTGGCCCTATGAACAGGCGACGCATCAACATGTAAAAAACCAATAAACCACTGCCAAAGGACACAGCCATACCAAACAAGGTAAACAACTGTAAGGGAACCAGGGAAAAACTGGTAATCAGGTCAAAACTAACGCGTATCAGTTGATAAAGGCTGTACTTTGATTCTCCTGCCGCGCGGGGTTCATGGCGCATTTCAACCTCTGCCGGGTTCAAGGCGAATTTATAGCCCAAGGCAGGAATAAAGGTTGACCGTTCATTCGATGCCACAATCTTATTAATAATGTCACGGCTGTAGGCGCGAAACATGCATCCTTGGTCACGCATGTGAATATCGGTAATAGTGGCCCGTATCCAGTTCATGCATTTTGAAATGTATGTGCGAAAAATATTGTCTTTGCGGCTATCACGATAGCTGCCAACGTAATCGTAACCCGCATCGATTTTCTCTAGCAGTTTATAAATTTCCTCGGGCGGGTTCTGCAAATCAGCATCTAAGTTAATCACCACCCTGCCCCGGCTTTTTTCAAACGCTGCCATAATCGCCATGTGCTGGCCGTAATTGCCATGAAAGTCGATGATCCGCACTTTATCGGGACATTGTGCATGATAGGTTTTTAAAACGGCCAAGGAATTATCCTTACTGCCATCATTGGTAAAAATAACCTCATAGGTTTTACCCAAAGCATCTAAGCTTTTAAATAACCGATCACACAAAATGGGCAATGTATCAGCCTCGTTATAAACGGGAATGACGATGGAAATATCAGGATGATTCACAAGAAAACCTCAAAGACTATGGGATGCAACAATATACGAAAAAATAATTGAAAGTTGAAGAGGCAATAACATATAAGTCTTATAATCTAATCGATCATTTTTAAAAGGGTAAAGATATGAACTTTAAAGCATTAAAATGGATAGGCTTAGTGCTAGGCATTACCCTAACCACGGCTTATGCGGCCGATTCTGAATATTGGCAAGAGTTTGAATCAAAGGGTGTTCATCTTATGCAGCATATTCAAGATTTATCTTCTGTGTCAGAGTCTGCCTCTGCTTCTGTAAAAAATCGCACAAAAAACGCTCTGGCTTATTTCTTTGCCACTGGTGGTAAGCATGGCTTTCGACAAGAACCCCCAACGGCTGATGAATATGACATTTTGGTTAGGGCTTTGGCTGTAACAACCGCCCTTCATGATTCTGTAGATAGTGCGTCTGTTCTTGATTTAGTTCAAGTCAGAAGAAACTATCGTTTAACAACAGAAGATGCCCTGATTCAAAAACATTTGGTTTGTGCGCAAGCCCTTATTGCCCATACGCTTTGGATGCAAGTATATTATGCCCCCGGTATAATTCAATTTATCTCAAGTCTTAAGTACTTCACAGCAAACGGATACGTTTTGCCTTTGAACACCCTTTCCCCCAAACCAACGCAGGATTATTTAAAAGCAGCATTCGTTGACGTGTTGACTTTGGCAGTTGTTCAGGCAATTGTCCCAGTCATATCACCGACCCATGGTTCTGTCATAGAGCAGGATTCCATAGGCGAGATCAAACAACTTGTGGAACAGAATTTTCCTATACAAACGGCAGCATCAAGTCACCGACCAGATCCAAAAGCCCCTTTAGATTTAGAAAGGGGATCAAGGATAAGGCGTTCAAGCCCCCCTTCGGCAATGAGAAGATGTGCAAGTCCTCTTCGTAGGGGTTCTCCCTCAACACCTTTGGATCAGACTCTCTCTGCAGAATCAACAGGCAGTGGAAGTCAAGAAGACGAAACCTCTGGGAACGTGGAACCAGATCCAAACTGGGAGTGGTGATAATTTTCAAATTCCCCTTTAAAAGGAAAATATATGAAATTTAAAACACTAAAATGGATGGGCTTAGTGCTAGGCATTACCCTGACCACAGCTTATGCGGCCGATTCTAAATATTGGACAGAGTTTGAATCAAGAAGGGTTCCTCTTATGCAGCATATTCAACACTTAGCTGCTGTACCAGAGTCTGCCTCTGCTTCTGTAAAAAATTACAGAAAAAACGCGCTGGCCTATTTCTTTGCCACAGGTGGTAAGTATGGTTTCAGAAAAGAAGCACCAACGGATTCTGAATATGACATTCTGGTTAAGGCTTTGGCCGTAACAACCGCCCTTCATTATTCTGGAGGAAGTGTGCCCGTTCTTGATTTGGTTCAAGTCAGAAGAGGCTATGGCTTAGGATCAGAAGACGCAACGATACAAAGCCATTTGGTGCAGGCCCACGCCATTATTGGTTATACGCTGTGTATAAATAATTATCTAAAAATGACACGTCCTTTGAGACAAGAAGGTGTGTCGTTAGAGATAACAGATATCCCAGCGAAGACGATCCAGAAGATAGCAAAAGCTTGCCATGAAATCGTAACGCAATGCTACGCTGCGCCTTTACAAGCCTTATCAATCAAATGGCAAGACAGTAAGTTGAAATCAACATTTGTTGGTGGATTGACTTTGCCCGTTACTAAAGAAGTTGCTTCGATTTTGGCACCAGGTTTCGAAGATGAGATATATCAAGAGGATATAGACCAAATCCAAGCGCTTTTCGGTCAGCCTTCATCTGCGCAAGCGGCCCCTGCAGGAGGAATACGACAAATTACATTGAGCAATGGTGGCGTGGCAATACGTACAGGTCGTGGGGTCTCCCTTTCTATGCCCGGTGGTTCCCTTAGTGGCAATTTTAGTTTGCATGCGGGAATGTCCGATGAAGAGCTTCTTGCTGCCTTAGAACAGTTCGGCATCGTTGAAGTCTTATACGCTTAAAAACTGACCTGCCCTCTCACATAATAATCCCCGTCTTTACCAGGCGGGGATTTCTTCTCCACGATTCATCATAGATCCCTCCCCCCTGCACCCGCGCCTTAATTCTTGACAAACCCCCTTTTTCATGCGGATTGTTCTTTAAAAAACAACTTCCTAATAAGGACAAATTTATGAAAATAAAAGGCCAATTTATTCGTGTTTTTTTCTTTTATATGTTTCTTCTTTTCTTTCCTGTTTGCAGGCATCACCACTAATAAAAAGGATGCATCAATTTTTTGATGGTTTTTCTGGCTTTGGCGTGCCTGCCACAGACCCAGAATTAGACATCTTTGCCAAGGAATTTCCAATCGACGCTCCTTTAAGCCATACCGGAAAAACCCTGTTAACGTATAACCGTTTTGGTTTTGATGTTTTAGATTCTGCAACAGCCGATGAAAGCTGGTTAATAAGCGCGATTGTTGAATTTTCCAAAAATGCCCAGCATCCCTTAATTGACATAGGCGGTGGATACGGCCGCCTGACCAGGCTTTTGCTAGAAGAAGGGGGAAAAGTTATTTATAACGAAATCGACGTTCATCACCTCATGTATGGGTTTCAACAAGTATCCACCAGCGACTATCAGAATTTATATCTTAATAACAAACGTTTCCCGGATCAAACCGACTTCCCCGATGAATCTTTAAGTGGGGTTATTTTACACAGGGTTATTCATTTTCTAACCCCAGAAGAAATCGAAGCGGGATTTAAAAAGATAGCCCGTTGGTTAGTGCCCGGTGGAAAAATTTTTATTGCCGTTTTGCCACCCCATCATGGGGAATATCGTCAAAAGGTTTTGCCAGCCTATGATAAGGCATGGAAAGAAGGAAATCCATGGCCGGGTCATAGCTGGTCAAGTTATGAAATACTCCCTGAACAAGCGTACGGTTTGCCAAAAAAACTTCATGTCATGGATCATCGCCCCTTAAAGTTAGCCTTAGAAAAGTGTGGGTTCGTTGTTGAACGCTATGACTTCGTTTCTATGAAAAAATTTGCTGCTCCAACTCCTTTACGGGATGGAAAAGAACTGTTTGGACTTGTCGCTCGAAAAGGTTAACAAATGGTTAATTTTTATCCACGGAATCTGTGGATAACTTTGTTGATAAGATGTTGGAAAGGCTGCCTATTATAGGAAACGCCCAGGTTTAAACAGGTGCGCCTAAGCTTTAAGCTAACAAAATAAGTCCTTGATATTAAGGCATTTTATTTTTTTTAAGACAAACATCTTTTGTGCTTCCAGATTCCAAAGGAAGGTGATACTGTCTGTTTTGTCCACCTAAGAAACTGTGCATAACTTTCATTTAATTTAACTTAACTTTCTTGTTATTCTGCCAAAAATCAAGGCACCACCCCAGTGGGTTGTGCTGCTCTTGCATTGATACTTGCTAAATGGAGAGAATGGGCTTTGGGATCTGTCGTGCCCTAAAAAAAACCACCGTTAATGTTAACGATGGGAGTATGAGTTACGAATGGTAAGGTGTTTTATTCGTCATCACTTAGCGGGAAAAAACCTTTGCCTTTATCTCTTTTTGGCGATTTCCACTTTGGTGATTTTCCTTTGCCATTTGGCGATGGTGATTTCTTTGGGGAATTTGCCGGGCTTTCCAAAACTGCATCGTCCATACTTGCCAAAACCGCACCTAGCTCATCTGGATGTTTTTTTTCAACTCTTTAGAAAGTGCTTTCATTTCCTCCTTGGCATCCCTTCTGTCTTGCCTGGACAAACGCTTATCCTTTGAAATCCTTAAAAGATCGTCGTATTGCTCAGCGACGGAACCGGAGGTTTTTGGTTTTTTCCCTTTAGAAAATTCAACTTGTTTAGCCTTTCTATCATCGGTGGGGTCGAAGTCTCCGCTTTCGCTGGCAGCCTGTGCGCAGACAATTCCAAGTCCATAAGAAACTGCCAGCACGAATAGTAATTTTGTCTTCATCATAAATTTCCAACTTTGGTTACACGAATATAACCATTATGACAAATATAAATTAAAAAAAGATAAACCGTTTGCACACTGATAAACGCTAAAATTAGGAGACCTTTAACTAAAGATAGCATCATTAAATTTTAGAGTTTTATTGACGTGGACGGCGGCGAAGATGGCGATTGTGATATCGACCATTTGAAGGGACCTTGATACCGTTACTGTTCTTCGACGGAATCTTGCGAACCAATGTCTT
>CAIVFQ010000130.1 GCA_903905285.1 uncultured Alphaproteobacteria bacterium | reverse complement strand
GTCGTTAAAAAATGGTTTTTTTCTTAGAGTCAAAAAAAACAGTATATGTTTTCACTTGAAAAATGTTAGAAAGTTGTTATCTACATATTTGAATAGTTTTTTTTATTCTTAACTTAATTGGCAAGGGAAACATAGGGATATGAACAGCAAGGTACTTTTGCTCCTTTTAGGGGCTAGCTGTGGGGCTTTTTTCAGCAATGAAGCTGTATATGGTGCTTCTAATTTCTGGGGGGGGAGATCTTTTTCCTAAGCCTTTAGAGCCTTCGGCTAAAACGGCAGGGTTAAAAACAAAACCCGGAGGGATACAAACTTCGGATGCTGCCGTCTCTACGCAGGCTGTAGCCATTGCCTGCAGAAATCCAAAACAAGATTTTTTCGGTTTTGATCCTCGTAATGCTCAGGCTATGGCTAACTTTCAAAGGGAAATGTCTGCTTTAGGGCAACAAGGGCGTGCTTCAAGTGACCTATTGAAAGACTGGATAAACCATCTAGGTACAGCTGTTGGACTTACTGGTTTTTTGAATTCTTTTGGGGAAACTTTGGCATTGGCCGATCCGCAGGGCGTTGCCACTACACTTGCGAAGGGACAATCTGTTAATCCTTTAAACGTGCTGAATAAAGCTTACGCAGACATGGCGCGCTTAATAAGCGGTCAAGTTGTTAAAATTGATGAAAAACGAACAGCCACCGCAGGGGAAGCGCGGGTTATGTTGCAAGCTGCCGCGAATCTTGGGCGTAAAAAGGCTATTGAGCTTGGAGATCCGTCCCTGTATGAAGGCGGCTTCGAAGGGCTGGTAGTGGATGAGTTACTAGCAGAATATAATCTTTTGAATCCTAGAGCGCTCAATAAAACAACATTGCGTCACAATACGATACTGTTAAGAAGGTCTCTTTCTGCTGCCCTGGTGGGAACGTCAAGTTATGCGATTGATGCTATACTTCGGAAAAAAGGTTTTGATGCGGCTCTTTTAGGTGAAGCAAACGCCTATCTTGGTGGTCGAAACTTCCTTTCTATTCAGCCAAGCCGGCATCTAGAGGCTATTATCGCTGGTCGTTACGAGACATACGATTCTGAACCAACGCCTGCGAAATTAGCCGAAGCAGCCTTTAAAGGTATAAACACTTTGGGTATTGAATTGTCCTACATCTATGTACGATTTGCACCCTACGGCAAACCAGCTTTTGACGCTTTAAGAGCGCCCAGGGCGTTTATCGATGGTGTCAGGGCGGAATCCGAGGGACACATACCGTCGCCTGCGAAAAGGGGTCGTTTTAATTCAATGTTGGATGGAATACAACAAGCGCTGGCGGATCCTGCCTATATTCACAACATTCCTGGATTTGGCTACGGAAGTGTTTTTGCTGGAAGATTAGTCTCTGCTCCAGAGCAGGAAAGACTTACGAAACAAACTTGGTTAAACGCTGCTCATGATTTTGTAACCATTTATTTCTATGCACAAAAAGAGGGTTGTCTAGAGGAATTTTACCACGATGCGACACCTCCCGAAGATGCCCCTTGTCTTCCAGGAAAAATACGTACGTCTCAAGAGTGGTTTGAGTCTAAAACCACGTTGGTAAATGATATTCCAGGTATTCTGGAAAAGCTTTTTGCAGGCCAAGCAGGTATAGAACTACAAAGTGCGGTACAGCAACTGTACAAAAAACACGTTTGGGGTGCCGCTGAAATCTATCGCGCTGAAAAGGTTGGAATATCAGCCGAAGCAGCCAAAAAACAGCGGGAATTTAAAACAGAATATCTTACCCTGAAGGCGGTGAAAGAGGGTCTTGCTGATATGGTATTGGGTAGCCTGCCAGGTGTTATTGAAAAATACCGCATGAACCGTTCGGTTCACTTTCCTATACCCGCTTTTCATTCGTACAAGTATGGAGATATAGCTTTAGAAGATGCCTTGGCGGCTGGCAATGGTCGTCTGACGACACAACAAATAATGGAACGTCAGGCCCAAGCAAACCAAGCAATTATTCGTCAAGTTCTTCTTATGGTTGATACACTTCAAGCAAGAGGCGAGATAGAAATATTCAATCCACCTTCAGCAGCTTCAGTATTAGGGAGAGGGGGTTACTAACGTCCCCATATTAAAATCATTAAAGAGAGGGTGTGTCTATCCCTCTCTTCTTTCTCCATCGACTAACCATCGCTAATCCGCCCCCCATAACCATCATTAACACCCCGAACCACAGCAGGTTGATAAAGGGTTTATAGTCAGCCTGAATCCTATACGGTGTCTGGTCATCATTTAATAACACCATATAAAGGTGCGACCACCCGGTGCTGTAAAAGGCAACCTCGGTATGGATAACTTTGGCCGCTGTGAAGTAACGTCGTTCAGGTTTTAAGGTTGTCACAACCCGCCCTTGGGTATCGTAAATATTGATAACAGCTTGTCGGGCTGTATAGTTTGGTCCCGGCTGCGTGTGCACCTGTTGCAGACTTATATGCCAGCCTGTGTCGCCCACCGGCAAAGTTTTATCGCCCACTGTTAGGCTTAAAGAGAATTGCTGAGTACCATAGGTGGATATCACCATGCCCATCACGGCAATGCCTAAACCCAGGTGTGCTAATACCATGCCAAGATTTTTAAAGCCTGTCTTTAGAATGAAATACAGGTGGCTGATGACTATCCAAACACTGGCGCTTAGGATAATTAACCCGAACAACGGTATCGATTGAGCCCACCAAAACAAGCCAACCCAAACAGCTAAGGTCGTTGTCATTGCTGCTGCAGGCATTTTAGTCATCCAAGGTGCCAGCCCCATGCTTAACAGAATTGGTAACGACAAAGGGATGAAGGTTGCCTGGAAATAAAAGGGACTAATGCTGATTGTTTGCCCCCATTGTTCGGCCAATAAGGGATAAATGATGGCTAATAAAAGACTGAGAATGGCCATCCAGATGCACAAGGTTTGAACAGAAAATAACATCCTTGTCATTACGAGGAGCCGCAGGCGACGTGGTGATCTCCCCTCATTGTGGTACCACTTTTGGAGATTGCCACCCACGCCTTCGCCAAAGACTTCGGCGGGTCGCAATGACAAATGAGGGCTCCAAAAACCGTAATTCTTGAAGCAAACAAGAAAAACAACAAGGGTGATCATGCTTAAGATGCCGAATAAAAGTAGCCCCCGTTCGGCATCAACGGCAAAACTGTGAATCGAGGTTAATAACCCAGAGCGCACAAAAAACAAAATCATTAAGCAAAAAATAAACCCTGCCAGGGCTAAGCTTAAGGTTGTTTTTTCAGAGCTATCCGCCCTTAACGTGTGCAACAGCGCCGTTGCTGCTAACCAAGGTAATAAAGAGATTGTCTCGACAGGGTCCCAAAACCACCAACCACCCCATCCCAATTCGTAATAGGCCCAAAAGCTTCCCAACCCTAACCCCAGGTCAACCATGTCCATGCCACCACTGTCCATTGCTGTATGGCCTGTTTACAAAGCGGGCTGAGCTGTTTTTGAATCAACGCCGCCAGCCCCAAGGCAAAGGGGATAGCCATTCCCGTATACCCCGCATACAAACAGGGCGGGTGGATCATCAAGCTGGGATCTTGCAAGGTGGGGTTCAACCCCTCGCCTTGTAAAGGGGAGATCAGCGTCGTGATAAAAGGGTTGCAAGCAACCAGCATGAAAACAATAAAAATAAGCAGCAGGCAGCTAAGGATGACTTGAACCGGCTGACGAAGCTCAGGCGGTAAAGATCGACAAGCTAACATTTGGTAAACACTCAAAAGTGCAACCCATAACAACATTGACCCTTCATGATTTCCCCACACCGCGGCGATTTTGTACAACAACGGTTGTTGTGTGTGGCTGTGTTCAACAACGTTCAAAAAGCTAAAATCACAGATGCCGTGGGCGTACATTAATAAGCAAAGGCTTGAAAGCAAAAACAAACCCGTAAGACACCTTTTTTGGGGGCGTATTAAGTCTTTAAAGCTTACAAATGCTGCCAGATACAAAAGGCCTTCGCCTATCCATGCCATGGGAAACGCCATCAACTGCCCCGCCAAAGAGATTGTTTCTTTAGGCTGTTGACGACTTCGCGGGGGATGTACGTTTCGTCATGTTTGGCGAAAAGCTTGGTTGCTTTAAAAACTGATACCGTCGAATCGAACGTCCCTTCCACTACCACACCTTGTTGGTCACGAAATAAATCAGGGACGACCCCTTTATAAACAACCGACAAATTGGCTTTTTCATCCATAAGGGTGAACGTTAGAAGATCACCTTGTGTATGAATACTGCCCGGTTTGACCTTTCCACCAAGGCGAATAATTTGACCAGGTTTTAAATTTTGTTTTTCCAGGAATTCACTGGGCAGCATGAAAAAAACAATGTTTTCGCGCAACATACCCAACAGAATCAAAGTGACCCCTGACACAGCAAGAAGAATAAGGAAAAGCCGCTGGAACCGTTGACGCCGAGGTGAATGTTTATTGACTGTCGCCATGATCATCATCAAATGGTTTTAAAGCTCTGCCACGATACCAAACATGCAAAAGCAAACCGCCCAAAAGGACGATTGTAACAACATAGGCTGCGGCAATATAAAAAGTTGGTGTGGTCATAAGGTGCGTCATCAATTAAAGGATGTTAGGAGAACTTTTTTAACCATTTTTTAACTTTTTCGAGAGTATTCTGTTGTTGGTGGTTTAGTTACACCCGAGATGAGTCGGGTGCGCGATGGGGTATATAAAACCCTTTTCTTGTTTTTTTATAAAGAGCAAGAGAATTGCCTGGGGTAGAG
>CAIVFQ010000129.1 GCA_903905285.1 uncultured Alphaproteobacteria bacterium | reverse complement strand
TCACTGGAAAGGGGGCGAACTACCACCTGAAGCCATGAAGGCCTTCAGAGAACTACAATCATACCTCTGTTCTGAACCGATAGTTGACTATCCTAGAAGAGATAGGGCCTATGCATTAATCACAGATGCATCGTTTGGCGACGACAAAAAGCCGGGTGGCCTGGGTGCCATTTTAACCCAGGTCGACAAAAAAGGGGACTTTTTTGTTATCGCCTATGCAAGCCGAGGCCTACAAAAACATGAAAAAAATTACACCCCGTTTCTGCTTGAAATACAGGCATCCCTATGGGGTATGGATCATTTTTCGACCTATTTAAGAGGTCGACACTTTACCCTGTTTACCGATCACAAGCCCCTAGAAAAACTGGGTAAAGTGCACACAAAAACCCTCAATCGACTTCAAGAAACAATGAATCAATATGATTTCGAAATCATATACAAAAAGGGGTCAGAAATGCCTGCAGATTTCCTGTCTAGAAACATTGTTGAATCGATTTCTTTGACTAATGAACAGCTCATTCAACAACAGGATTTGGACCCGTTCATCAAAATAATAAAAGCTTTTTTGTTGAATCGGCAACTACCTTCAAACCCAGAACACCAACAGGCCATCAAACGGCTGGCCATGGAATGTTTTGTTGAAGATCAGCTAGTTTGGCGCAGGATTAAAAGAAGCTACGAACCTAGTCGGGTAGTCCTTCTTCTCCCTGAAACTCTAAAAGAAGAGGTCATGCAACAAGCACACGGTTCGCTCATGGCTGGGCACGACGGTATCTTGAAAACTAAGGAAAGAATCTTGTCATGCTATTATTGGAATGGCATGGATCAAGATATCAACAACTTCATTAAAAAATGCCACAAATGCCAAATTCGTCGCAAAGGCTCCAACCATTCACCAGCGCTTTTAACTCCTTTACCCCAGGGTACCGAGCCTAACCAAAGAGTTCATGCTGACTTATTTGGTCCACTCAGGGCATCAGACAATCGAAAGAAATATATTTTGTGCATGACAGATGCCTTCACAAAATATGTAGAGCTAGTGGCTCTAGAAAACAAGGAAGCCTCTACAGTGACAACTGCAATGTTTGACAAGTGGTTCTGCAGATATGGCATTCCTGCTGAACTAATCACTGACGGAGGAAAAGAATTTTGTGCCAAAATCTCTGAAGAACTTTTCAAGCGTCTGGGATCTTTGCACTCTACCACTACGCCGCACCACCCCCAATGTAACAGTCAAGCTGAAGTAGCTAACAAAACTATCGCAAAATATCTGGCTAGCTTTGTTGATGATTCTACTCTCAACTGGGAAGACTATTTGGCACCATTAATGTTCTCCTACAACACTTCGTTCCATCGCTCAATTAAAACTACCCCGTTTTTCGTCACCTTTGGAATCGAACCCAGGCAGCCTGGTTTCCCACAGACAGAGTTAAGGAGAAAATTCTATGGTGAAACAAATACTGACGAACTACTTCAGCGGCTACAAGTGGCTAGAGAAGTGGCTAGGCTTAACAATGAAGAAGCCACAAACGAAGCCCAAGCTTATCATGATAGAAAAGCTTCAGCGCACGAGTTCAAGATTGGCCAATTGGTGCTCTTAAATGAAACTTATTTCTTGCACAAGAATGCTAAGTTGGCACCAAAATGGTCAGGGCCGCACCGCATTACTAACCTCAAGGGACCGAACAATGCTGAAATACTTCTAAACCACAATAACAAAAAGTTGCTGGTTCATACTGATCGGTTGAAAGTTTATAATGCGGGCCACATGGAAAATCTTGACTTCCCAGATTTCAACCTGACGCAAAAACCAAATAAGATAATTAAAAAAGTTGAAATCGACAACGCCCAAAATTTGCAATT
>CAIVFQ010000128.1 GCA_903905285.1 uncultured Alphaproteobacteria bacterium | reverse complement strand
GATTCAGAACAACCCGAGGAGCCGAAGTCTTTTGCCTAATTCGAGGCTTTCTCTCAACGAGACGCAAACAGGGGTTTAATATCTTTCATGCCATCCTAAATCCTCAGTTCTGCCCACAATAAACCTGGGTAGTTACAAATAAACTTCTATTCCCTTACGCCGCAGTTCATGCACTTTGCCAAGTGCTTGTATTGTTTCAGGCTGGCTATAAATAATTGATGGTCGCGCAGCAAGCATCACCGCGTGCAGCGAAAGAGCGTTGTATTCAGATATTTTCCCTAGTTGCTTGAAGTCTTTTTGCTCAATTGCTGCATGCAGAAGCTCAAAATCGTTGCGCGAATTTTCACACCAAGCTTCATAAAATGGCGAAGTTAATTGGGTATGCAGCATGGCTTGGCGTGATGATATTGATTTTGGCTTCGCATCAAAAATCAGCAGTCCAATTCGCAGCTCTGGCCACCTGGTAACCAAAGGCACGCCGTATGATTGCAATGGATCATCACTATCCATCCACTTTACAAAACCGTGATACAGTGAACGACAGGCACTGCCACTACCAAGCCGCGCCACGCAAGAAATTGTCGATGGCGGTAATTGCCAATTATAAAGCTTGCCTAATGCAAGGGTAAGAGCGGCAAAATAACTTGCAGATGATGCTAATCCTGCCGCAGTTGGAATAGTATTCCTGGTTTGCACCGATACCTTTACATCGGGTGTAAGGAACAAATTTAAAAAGTCAAAGGTACGTATAAAATGGGGGGTATCAGGCGGTAGCGTAAAATCATTAATACTCAACGAGTTTTGAGATGAGCGCGATAATTTTACATGGCTGCCACGATCTCCTAACGATATAGATAGGCTTGGGGTCATAGGCAAATTTAGCTCTACGTTCTTTTTCCCCCAATATTTGCACAAAGCAATATTTGACGGGGCAAAGGCTGAAGCCTTATCACATGCTAACGCCCCTAAAGGCACAAGATCTCTCACATAGGCTTTTCGATCGGTCATGCTATTTCCACTGTAAGACCTTGTTCAGACACTACGATCGGAAAACTGCCTTCAGGGCATGTTTGGTTTTTCACTGCCCCAATCGCGCAATCACCAAGCCCTGAACCAGAAAGTTTAACCCCGTACGATTGTTCACGAAGTCCCCACAAAAACTTGGACAATCCAGGGGTGTGCACACCAAACGCTTCCATAAGGCCAGCGCTTGTATTGAAAAGATCGCCCAAGGCCTTACCATTCGTCAAACACTTTGCCGCCTGCAAGGTCAGCTCATCGTTAGCATCATCTAAACTTTTTAGAAGATCAGGGAAAGCTGAAAAGCGTCCAGCCACATGCTTAACGACTTCAGCAGTGGGAGTTTTTGATCCGGAGTACGCTGCAAAAAGATCTACCTCAACAGGTAGTGATCGATAAAATGTAGGATGGGCCCGATAAAGACTTACGCCACCTTTTATGCTTGCCATAACATCCGCCCCAGAACCCATGCCCTGCACTTTCTGGACTATCTGCAGGACGTTTTTAAATAATTGGTCAGTCCAATCATTTCCTCTCAAAGCCATTAATCCACCTAGAAGTGAGACAACGACAGCAGCTGAAGTCCCAAACCCCATTGTTGCCGGCATATCAGAAGTGATCGTGATATTTAACCCCGTGGAGGGTCGAAAATCCTGTAACGTTTGCAAAACATATTGAAAAGGTGGCTGGACAACAATTCTATCTAATGATGTCACATGGTGTCCCAAAGAAGAATTAATGCTAATCGTGCGTGTTTTTGTGGGCTCTAATGTTATATGTAGCCGTTTCTCAATCGCCAAGACAATTGCGTGTTTTCCACGCAATACGCTGTGTTCGCCAAACATTATTAAACTTCCAGGTGCGCTTGCTTTTATCATAAATTAAGCGGCATCAAATTTAGACAAGGTGAAGGTTCTTCTTGCCAAATACTCAACACATGACCGCCAACTCCAGAACCGGTTGGCTTTGTAACCAGTGCCCCTTCTTGAATGAGTTTGTTCTGGTGAGCGCGCAAAAAATCGCCAATAATTCCCCATTCTTCAAAACATTCACTTGCTTGGTTTATGCCCTCACAAAGTTGCTTCAAACGTGTTTTAACATCAAGACTTAACAGGGCTTTATAAATTTGTTGGGTCGCGCTTTCCATATTTTTGTCGATATTTGTGTTTGGAAAGTCATTACGATATTTTTGTACTTTCCCCACCGCTTTTTTGGTGTCAGAAGGAACCCCTGAATATGAAACATAAATCAAAGGCTTCCATGTTGGAACAAACTGTGTGGCACCATTATCCATAGAGTAAAGTAAAATGTTCTTTGATATAACGCCGGCAATATCGACCCCGCTGCTTTTCCCATGAAAAAGATTTTCGCACGTACGGGCCACTTCAAAAAAATTTTCAGAAAGGATGTAACCCTTCTGAACAAGAAAATTGGCTATTGCAACACAAAAAGCTGCAGAACTCCCAAGACCAGAAGCCATTGGTATGTTAGAATTTACATTAAGAATCCCTGAAAATGTTCTTGGCAATAACGCTATATTCTGTAAAAAATTTAAAACCCTTTTGGTGAAAGGTCTGCTATTTAGAAACATTTCAAGCTTTGGTGCGTCTTGATATTCTAAGGTTGTTGTATAGACTTTAAAGGGGCTGACAATAGCGCAGCCACCATTCAAAACCGTGTGTTCTCCCGATAAAATACATTTTGCTGGATAGCTGATCATGACCTTAATTTTTTTAAAATAGTATGTGCATCGGTTGCCGTCACATATTGTTTATCAGAAAATATCTGTTTAAGGCTAATCAATACTTTTTTTTGTTCACACGGCGTTGCATCCGTTTGCTTGAGAAGATTCCTTAAATGTAGGCGCATATGTCCCTTGGAAATACCATCCGTAACAAGGGCTCGCAAGGCTGCAAAATTTTGGATCAATCCAATTGCGCCCATAACATAAGCAAGCTCACAAGAGTTTTCCACCCCAAGACAGCGCAAAGAAAAGGCTGCCATTGGATGAATACCCGTCATCCCACCAACTATCCCCACATTAATAGGCCCTACCAAAGTTCCTTTGAGTTGCCTTCCCTTTGCCACCCAATTGGAAAGCCCGCGATAAGTCCCATTATGCCCCGCAAAACCGTGCATGCCTGCTTCTAAAGAACGCCAATCATTACCAGTGGCCAGGCAAACGGCATCCATGCCATTCATAATCCCCTTATTATGAGTGACCGCTCGGTAAGGATCGCATTGCGCAACAATAGACGCCTCCTCAATTCGATGGGCTAAAGTTTCATCTAGATCTTCTAAAAGGATCTCCACTTTTGTGAGCCTTTCAGTATTAAGATTCGACAAAATGCACATCAATGCCTTTTCTGCTATTGATGCTTCAATTAAGGGCTTTAGATATTCACAGGTTTGGTTAATGATATTTGCGCCCATTGCGTCTTTGGTGTCTACCAAAACATGAACGATTCCCATGATTTTAGTGTCAGGACGCGTTATAAGCATTGCCGTGATATCTTGAACACCTCCCCCCCTTTTTACCATACTCGCGCACGGATTTTGATTTGCTTGAACAATCAATTCCTCTTTTATATCCAAAATACTTTTTTCAAAAATTTCAGGGGCTTGCAAATTTGGAAAATGGATTTGACCAATAAAACTATGGCCCTCCTGTGAAGCAAAAAAGGTGCCATGAGACTTAGCAAAGATGATGTTTTTACAAAGCCCAGCCACAACCGATGTCTCTTCAACAACCAAAGGAATAAGTGGATACGCTTTGTTATTAATGGTGATTCCTGGTGTCAGAGCAAAGGGAAGCTTAAAATAACCGACCGCATTTTCAATCAAAATATTAGCAAGTTCTAAGTCATCATCAATAGTGGATTTTAGAAGCTGCAGATCAGCTGCGCTTAATAAATTTTCAAGCTGTCTCAATTGTTTCACCTCTTTTCGGAATTTCATGACCCTACCCACATATATAGATAGTTTTGCCCAAAACCTCATAATTATTACAAACAGAAAACCGCATGCCGGAAAAGCCTACACAAGAAAGCCCCTGCATGGATATACCCATGATTGATTGCGCTTTAATCTATTTTAGCCTAAAGTGCGCGTAAGTTTCGGCGTTAAAAGTAAACTTTAGTTGTCTCTAGATCATAACGTATCAGCTAACAATCGCAGTTTGTGGGGTCTTGCATGGATGAGTTTGTGCTGGAGCACAGCCTCTGTGATGGTCTTAAGCTTGCTTCCAATCTTTTTATGTGAGGTTTTAGGCGCCAGCAAAACGACCTTTGGTTTAATCGAGGGAGTCGCTGTTTTCCTGGCCTTTGCCGCCAAAGTTGGGTCTGGAATTCTTAGTGATTATTGGAAAAGTCGCAAACCCCTTATTATGTGGGGAACGTTTTTCAGCATTTTGGTAAAAATTTTATTTGCCCTTTCTAACAGCATTCTATGGATTTTTGCCGCGCGGTCTATTGACCGGTTCAGCAAAGGCATTCGATCAGCCCCGGCCGATGCCTTAATTGCTGATTTATCACCACACGATCAACAAGGCCGAAGTTATGGGTTGCGTTACAGCCTTTATGCTTTGGGTACAGTTTTGGGTGGCTATATTGCGTATTGGGTCATGCGGTTATCCGATAACAATTTCCGTTTGGTTTTTTGGCTATCAACAGTTCCTGCTAGCATCGCCTTTATAGTGTTGTGGGTTGTTGTTAAGGCCCCATCCTTATCGTCTCCTGCTGCGCCCTCTAAAAAATGGCAATGGCGCCAGGCATATGATTTGCCGATGATTTTTTGGCAGTTATTAGGGGTATCATTTTTATTAATGTTGGCTCGCTTTAGCGAGGGTTTCTTAACCTTGCGTGCAAAAGATTTAGGGTGGGAAACTAAAAATTTGCCTTTATTATTGGTTGGTTATGAACTGGTAAATGCCGGCGTTGCCTTACCAATTGGGATGCTTGCTGACAGATATGATCGAAAAACCCTGTTGCTAAGTGGCATTATCGTTTTAACAATCGTTAATATTCTTATTTTGAATTGGCCCAGCGCCTGGGGGTTAGCCTTTGCCATGTTATTGGCAGGCCTTCATATGGGCATGACCCAAGGATTAATAGCCACATTGGTTGCGGAAAATACCTTGCCAAACTTAAGGGGCACCGCCTTTGCTTTATACTACTTAACCAGCGGAGTCGCCGTACTGATTGGAAACTATGTTGCTGGCTTTTTAGCTGATTACTATAGCAGCACAGCAGGTGCCTTTAAGGGCGGCTTGGTTTTTAGCAGCCTTTCCGCCCTTTACTTATTTTGGGTTATTAAAAGCAAAAAAACCTAATCGCCCTTGCTTCTGTCTCCCCAAAGCAAATACAAAATACCATAAACACAAGAAGTGGTAATACCAACCCCCACCCTAGCTACAGTGTACGCCATGCTGCCTGCATCGTACGCCAAACGAAACGCACCGTAAAACAAAGGTGACTTCACTATATTCTTCTGCCGAGCATCATGTAGAGTTCTTGCTCTTTCTTCTCTTGCTCTTTCTTCTCTTTCCCTGTGTTCTCTAGTTATTTTTTCTTCTCTTTCTCTGTGCTCTCTTTCTTCCCTTATTCTTTCTTCTCTTAATTTTTCTTCTCTTTCTCTGTGCTCTCTTTCTTCTCTTGCTTTTTGCTTTCTTTCTTCAATCAATCTCTCCTCCATCGGTGCTACGACTCCAGCTACGCGTATAGCAGCGCTCATAACAGGCATCCCATCGTACGCCCAAAGACCCACTGGTCCCGCGACTTCTCTTGCTAAACCTTTAAAAACATCTTCAATCGCCCCTATAAATGACGTGGGGTCTGTCTCCTTATGTCGACGATCCGTTTGTGGCGACGTTTCGGCCCCAGGCTCTAAAGTCCTTACTAATAACGAAGCGGTCCCATTAATCGTTTTTTCCACGCCATCTGTAAGTCTTTCCACAAATGAATCCATACCATAACCAACCCCTGTAAAAAGGGTCAGCATCAAACCTGCAACAGCAGTACGCTTTAAAAATGTCACCGACGGTTTCCTTTAATAATTGATATTCAGTAATTACCAAAATACATTCAATAAATTAACAAAT
>CAIVFQ010000127.1 GCA_903905285.1 uncultured Alphaproteobacteria bacterium | reverse complement strand
TTGTGACCTTCACCAGGAATATAGCCTGTCACTTCGAATCCATTTGTTAGCCGAATACGGGCAACCTTACGGAGCGCCGAGTTTGGCTTTTTTGGAGTCGTTGTAAAAACGCGCGTGCAAACGCCACGTTTTTGTGGACAGCTCTCTAAAGCTGGAACCTTGTTACGAGCAGACTTTGATTCGCGGGCTCCGCGAATCAATTGATTAATTGTTGGCATTCACTTCTCTCTAGTACCTAAAAATTAAAAAAACGAACCTTTCGGGTATAAGCCCGACCTAATTTCCATCGCAGATTAAATAACTACATTACCGGCGATTCTAGTTTCACACCACAATCAAGTCAAGTTTTTCCTCACACAAACGTGATTATACCCACTTAATTCAAATTGATGCTTTCTTGTTGGCTCTCCGGAAGCAAATTAGCTTCCGTTTTGTCAAAAACCTGCTTATCCCTTTCTGCAGCTAAAAACTTTAGCTTGCTGACGATACTTCCCGTACCAGCCGGTATTAAACGTCCAACGATAACATTTTCCTTCAGACCGACCAGGTCGTCCAGTTTACCAGAAACAGCCGCCTCGGTTAAGACACGGGTTGTTTCTTGGAAAGACGCTGCCGATATAAATGACTTGGTGTGCAACGAAGCTTTGGTTATCCCCTGCAAAACAGGAATTCCCGTTGCTGGACGCTTGCCTTCAACTTCCATAGCTTTGTTAATACTCTCAAACCGTGAACGGTCGACATTTTCCCCAACAATCAATTGCGTGTCACCAGCGTCTTGTATCTCATGTTTCTGCAACATCTGACGAACAATAACTTCAATGTGCTTGTCGTTGATAGGAACGCCCTGCAAACGATAAACTTGCTGGATTTCACTAACAAGATACGTCGCCAAAGCTTCAACCCCCAAAATTCTCAAAATATCATGGGGCACGGCATTTCCATCGACCAGCAATTCACCACATTTAACGGAATCACCTTCATGAGCCGTAATATACCGCCCCTTAGGGATGAGATATTCCATAGGTTGTAATGTTTCATCATCGGGCATAATCACAATACGACGTTTTGTTTTATAGTCTTTTCCAAACTCAACACGTCCGTCAAACTCTGCGATAATAGCCGCATCTTTAGGATGACGCGCTTCGAACAATTCTGAAACACGCGGCAAACCACCGGTAATATCGCGTGTCTTGGTTGTTTCACGCGGAATACGCGCAATAATATCACCCGCAGCCACAGTTGAACCGTTGGCAACGCTAATGATTGTATCAACAGGCAAGAAATAACGGGCTTCTATGCCATTAGACAGAACAACCGGATTGCCTTTTTCATCACGAATACTAATCATAGGTCGCAGATCGCCACCCCGTGATTGCTGTTTCCAGTCGACAACAACTCTGTTCGCAATACCCGTTGATTCATCAACGATTTCGCGAATCGATTGGCCTTCAACAAGATCTACATAGTGAATCATTCCATTCTTTTCAGTTAAGACAGGAATTGTATATGGATCCCACTCAACCAAACGGCTACCTGGATTGACATTTTCATTTTCTGCAACCAAAACCTTCGCCCCATAAGGAATACGGTTTCGTGACCTTTCACGACCAAGATCATCGGTCAGAACAATTTCGCCGTTACGGGAAATAACAACCATGTTGCCCTGACTGTTCTTAACAACAACAAGGCTTTTAAAGACTGCCTTTGCCTGGTATGCCGATTCAATGCTTGATTGCTCAGCGCCTCTTTGCGCAGCACCACCAACGTGGAACGTACGCATCGTTAGCTGCGTTCCTGGCTCACCAATCGATTGCGCTGCAATAACGCCGACGGCTTCACCAATACTAACCATGGTGCCACGGGCAAGATCACGCCCATAACATTTGCCACAGATACCAACTTCGCTTTCACATGTTAAAACTGACCGTATTTTGACTTCGTCGATACCAACAGCAGCAACTTGATCTAATATATCTTCATTAATCAGCTGACCATTCTCAATCAAAACGCGACCCGTTTGTGGATCTTTTATTTCTTCCGCCATACAACGACCTAAAATCCGGTCATTCAAACTAACCAGCGTATTAGCCCCTTCAACAACAGAACGCATCATCAGCCCACGTGCTGATCCGCAATCTTCTTCTGTAATGATGCAATCTTGCGCCACATCAACCAATCGTCGTGTCAAATACCCAGAGTTCGCCGTTTTCAAGGCAGTATCTGTTAATCCCTTACGCGTTCCATTGGTTGAAATAAAGTACTCAAGAACGTTAAGACCTTCCTTGAAGTTAGAAATGATCGGTGTCTCGATAATGTCGCCCGATGGTTTTGCCATCAAACCGCGCATACCCGCCAGCTGCTTCATCTGAGCAACAGAACCACGAGCTTTAGAGTGCGTCATCATATAGACTGAGTTGATCGGTTCATCATCTTTTGGCTTTGACATCGCTTTCATCATCGCGTCAGCCACTTTATCCGTACAACGATCCCAGACGTCAACAACCTTGTTATATTTTTCACCCTGTGTGATCAAACCATCCAAGTATTGTTGCTCATATTCAGAAACCATAGCTTTGGTTTCATTAATAAGCATGTCTTTCTCGACAGGAATAATCAGATCATCCTTACCAAACGAAATAGCCCCTTTTGTCATATACGTAAAACCAAGACCCATAATCCGGTCAACGAAAATGACCGTTTCTTTCTGGCCGCAATGACGGAAAATTGTATCAACTAAGCTGCTGATTTCGTTTGAGGTCAAAACCTGGTTTACAAGATCAAAGGGAATCTTAGGATGCTTTGGCAATAACTGCCCCAACAACAAACGTCCCGGCGTTGTTTCAATACGTTTATTGTAAGTGCCACCTTCCTCAGTATAGTAAGCGACTCTGCCATAAACCTTGCTATGCAAATCAACGACTTTTTCCTGCAACGCATATTCAACTTCAGCCGCATCGGCGAAGGCAGTCCCCGCGCCTTTCAAACCTTCACGTTCAATGGTTAAATAATAAAGCCCCAGAACGATATCTTTAGAAGGAACAATAATTGGACGTCCGTTCGAAGGACTTAAAATGTTGTTCGTTGACATCATCAGAACACGACATTCTAACTGTGATTCTAACGACAAAGGCACGTGAACAGCCATCTGGTCACCGTCAAAGTCAGCGTTAAAAGCCGCACAGACTAACGGATGAAGCTGAATGGCCTTCCCTTCAATAAGAATAGGCTCAAACGCCTGAATCCCCAAACGGTGCAGCGTTGGCGCGCGGTTCAACATAACAGGATGTTCGCGAATGACTTCTTCTAATACATCCCAAACCTCGGGACGTTCTTTTTCGACCATGCGTTTAGCAGCTTTCAACGTACTTGCCAAACCATAGCGTTCTAGGCGCGAATAAATGAACGGCCTAAATAATTCTAATGCCATTTTCTTAGGCAAGCCACATTGATGCAATTTTAGCTCTGGCCCAACAACAATCACAGAACGTCCGGAATAATCGACACGCTTACCTAAAAGGTTCTGACGGAAACGACCTTGCTTACCCTTCAGCATATCAGCCAATGATTTCAAAGGACGCTTGTTGGTACCTGTAATGGCCCTGCCTCTACGACCGTTATCAAACAAAGCATCAACCGATTCTTGCAGCATGCGCTTTTCGTTACGAACAATAATATCAGGTGCGCGCAACTCGATAAGGCGCTTCAAACGATTGTTACGGTTAATCACACGCCGATACAAATCATTCAAATCGCTGGTCGCAAACCGTCCACCATCCAAAGGCACCAACGGGCGCAACTCAGGGGGGATAACCGGAATGACATCAAGGATTAAATGTTCTGGCTTAGTCTTAGATTCTAAAAAGGCTTCAACCAATTTAAGGCGCTTAACCATCTTTTTGCGACGAATATCAGACGTGGTTTCAACCAATTCATCCCGCAATCTTTCACTTTCTTGCGCTGGTTTTATCCGCATCAACATTTCTTTTAAGGCTTCTGCCCCAATATTCGCCCGAAATGCTTCTTCCCCATACTCATCCTGGGCATTCATAAACTCTTCTTCAGATAACAATTGATGCATCTTAAAAGGTGTTACCCCAGGGTCAGTAACGACATAGCTTTCAAAATAGAGAACTTTTTCAATATCTTTTAAGGCCATATCCAATAGCATACCGATGCGACTTGGCAAAGATTTGGTAAACCAAATGTGTGCCACGGGTGACGCCAATTCAATGTGTCCCATGCGATCGCGACGGACTTTACTTAAAGTCACCTCAACGCCGCATTTTTCACAAACGACACCGCGATACTTCATGCGCTTATATTTACCACACAGACATTCATAGTCCTTAATAGGGCCAAATATGCGCGCACAAAATAAACCATCGCGCTCAGGCTTAAAGGTACGATAATTGATCGTCTCTGGTTTTTTGACCTCGCCGAATGACCACGCACGAATCTGATCAGGATTCGCAATCGCAATCCTAATTCCATCAAACCCAGGGGCGATTTCAGCAGTAGCAAACCTTTTTTGAATATTTCGATTCATAAATTAACTCTTTCTCTGGGTTGAATTAGTTTTTCCGCTCAAAACTTAGGTTTAAACCAAGCGACCGTAATTCTTTAACAAGAACGTTAAATGACTCAGGAATGCCGGCTTCCATGTTATCATCACCACGCACAATCGCCTCGTAGACTTTCATACGTCCTGACACATCGTCTGATTTGACAGTCAACATTTCTTGCAAGGTATAGGCAGCACCATAGGCTTCCAGAGCCCACACTTCCATTTCCCCAAAACGTTGCCCACCAAACTGCGCTTTACCGCCCAAAGGCTGCTGTGTCACCAAGCTGTAAGGTCCAATCGAACGCGCATGTATCTTATCATCAACCAAATGGTGAAGTTTCAACATATAGATATAGCCGACTGTCGTCTTACGATCAAACGCTTCCCCCGTACGTCCATCGTACAAAGTCACCTGACCACTAGAAGGCAAACCTGCTTTTCGAAGCTGATTTTCAATATCCGTTAAACCTGCGCCGTCAAAAACAGGCGTCGCCATAGGCACACCTTTGCGCAGATTTGTGGCCAATTCAATCAGCTCGTCTTGATCAAGATTTTTGATATCTTTTTGATCTTTTTCGTCTTCATAAACGCCTAAAACAGCCTCTCTCAAATCTTCTAGTTTTGCTTGCTGCTCACGATATTGCGTCAACATCGCATCAACACGTTTGCCAAGGCCTGCCGCAGCAGCCCCCAAATGCGTCTCTAAGATTTGCCCTACGTTCATACGTGACGGCACACCCAAAGGGTTTAAGACGATGTCTACCGGCGTTCCATCTTCTAAATACGGCATATCTTCCAAAGGAATAATCCTTGAGACAACCCCTTTGTTTCCATGACGACCGGCCATTTTGTCGCCGGATTGCAGCTTTCGCTTCGCAGCAATAAAGACTTTAACCATTTTTAATACGCCGGGGGGTAATTCGTCACCACGCCTTAGCTTGTCAACTTTATCTTCAAAAACAGCCTGCAAACGTCCAACACTCGCATCAAATTGCTTTTTGACTGTTTCCAATTCGGTCATCACTGTTTCATCGTCAATCACAATTTGACGCCACTGGGACTGAGCAAACTCAGCAAAAACATTCGCATCAACGATTGTCCCTGCTTTCATTCCCTTAGGACCCGCAGACACCTTCCGCCCCATAAGTTTTTCTTGAAGACGTTGGTAAAAACTGCGCTCTAAAATGACGCGCTCTGCATCTCTATCTTTGCCCAAGCGTTCAATTTCTTGACGCTCAATGGCAATAGAACGTTCGTCACGTTCAACGCCACGCCTTGAAAAGATTCGAACTTCAACAACAGTTCCTGAAACGCCTGGAGGAACCCGAAGAGAGCTATCCCGCACATCAGAAGCCTTTTCACCAAATATCGCCCGCAACAACTTTTCTTCAGGTGTCATTGGGACTTCGCCTTTTGGCGTCACTTTCCCTACCAAAATGTCGCCTGGTCCAACTTCAGCACCTACATAGACAATACCAGCCTCATCAAGATTTTTAAGCGCTTCTTCACCTATATTAGGGATGTCACGCGTAATATCTTCATTTCCAAGTTTGGTATCACGCGCCATAGTCTCGAATCCATCAATATGAATCGAGGTGAACACGTCATCATGAGCAATACGCTCGGAGATAAGAATCGAGTCTTCAAAGTTATACCCTTGCCACGACATAAACGCGACCAAAGTATTACGACCTAATGCCAATTCACCAAGGTCTGTGGCAGGACCATCAGCAATGACATCGCCTTTTCTAACAGCATCACCCTTCTTAACCAAAGGTTTTTGGTTAATACACGTGCTCATGTTAGAGCCTTGGAATTTCATTAGGTTATAGATATCAACTCCGGCTTTCCCTTTCTGAATCTCACCCTCATCCGTAACGTGAACAACGATACGTTTACCATCAACTTGCTCAACAGTACCGGAATGCTTCGCTATGACACTGGCGCCAGAGTCATGCGCCACAACATGCTCCATACCAGTCCCAATTAAAGGAGCCTCTGTTTTTATCAAAGGAACAGCCTGACGTTGCATGTTAGACCCCATCAAGGCGCGACTGGCGTCATCATTCTCTAAAAACGGAATTAAGGATGCAGCAACGGACACCAACTGTTTTGGTGAGACGTCAATTAAATCGACTTCCAAACGGGGGACGATACTAAATTCACCAGAGCGCCTACACGTGACAAAATCGTCAAGGATATTACCTTGCTTATCCATTTTCACACAGGCCTGTGCAATCGTATGACGCACCTCTTCCATAGCTGTTAAATAAACAACGTCTTTAGAAACCCGCCCATCGGCAACCTTACGATAAGGGCTTTCAATAAATCCATATTGATTGACCCGTGCATATGTAGCCAAAGAGTTAATCAAACCAATATTCGGCCCTTCAGGGGTTTCAATCGGACAAATTCTTCCATAATGGGTTGGGTGAACATCTCGAACCTCAAAGCTGGCCCGATCACGCGACAAACCACCTGGCCCTAATGCTGACAGACGACGCTTATGCGTAATTTCCGACAACGGATTGGTTTGATCCATAAACTGTGACAACTGTGATGAGCCAAAGAACTCACGAATAGCAGCAGCCGCCGGCTTTGCATTGATCAAGTCATGCGGCATAACAGTATCAATATCAACTGCGCCCATTCTCTCACGAATCGCGCGCTCCATTCTGACAACACCAACACGGTATTGATTTTCTAACAATTCTCCAACAGACCGTACGCGTCGGTTACCCAAGTTATCAATATCGTCAATCTCACCGCGTCCATCTTTTAGCTCTAGCAAGATTTTAATAATTTGAACGACGTCTTCTTTTCTTAGAACCCGAACACTATCAGGTGTTTTCAGCCCCAGACGCGCATTCATTTTAACACGACCAACTGCCGATAAATCATACCGTTCCGCATCAAAGAACAAGCCTTTGAAGAGAGCCTCTCCCCCTTCGATAGTGGGTGGCTCACCTGGGCGTAACGCACGGTAAATATCCATCAAGGCTTCTTCACGATTGTGATTACGGTCAGCCATTAAGGTGTTTAGCAAGTAAGCACCCACGTTAATGTGATCAATCGATAAAATCGGTAACTCGGCAATGCCAATCTCTTCAATGATAGCCAAACTATCTTTGGTGATTTCATCACCTGCCTCTAAATAAATCTCACCCGTCTTTTCATTAATATAGTCATTAGCAATGTAACGACCCATTATTTCTTCAGAGGTGATTTTGATTTTCTCTAAACCGTCTGCGGCAATCTTTTTTGTCAAACGTGGCGTCAGCTTTGTACCCGCCTCAGCTATGACAGCACCAGTATTAGCATCAACTAGGTCGGCTGTTAACTTGACCCCTTTCCACAAATCTGGCCTGAAATCAGTAACCCAACCTGTTTTAACTTTGGAATAAGTAATGATGCCATAAAAGGTGTTTAGGATTTCTTGGCGCGACATTCCCATAATAGGAGCCGCCGGGGCCTGAGCCTTTTGCTTTTTACCAGTTGATTGCGGGCTGTTCTCACCCTCTAACGCCATAAGAAAAGTCGTGACCGGTAATTTGCGACGACGATCAACACGCACATACATTGTATCTTTTGGATCGAATTCAAAATCTAACCATGATCCACGATACGGCACGATACGCGCTGCGAATAAAATTTTACCTGAAGAATGCGTTTTACCACGATCGTGATCAAAAAAGACCCCTGGGCTTCGATGCATTTGCGAAACAATAACACGCTCAATACCGTTAACAATAAACGTACCGCGATCAGTCATAAGCGGAATATCGCCCATGTAGACATCTTGCTCTTTAATGTCCCGAATAGATTTCGAGCCTGTATCTCCATCAACATCCCAAACAACCAAACGGAATGTGACTTTTAAAGGCGCAGCAAAGGTTACCCCTCTCTGGCGGCACTCTTCTTCATCGTATTTTGGTACATCAAAATCATAGCGGAAAAATTCCAGCTGAGATTTCCCAGCATAATCTTTAATCGGAAAAACCGACTTAAAAACTTCTTGCAGTCCTACATTTTGACGTGCTTCTGCCGCAACATCCCTTTGTAAAAAACTTTCATACGAAGATTTTTGCAAAGCAATCAAATTTGGTAAAGGTGCTACTTCTTCAATCCGCCCAAATGACTTACGAAATCTTTTCCGTCCCGTATACGATCTTGACATCGATACTTTCTCCCAGTGCGCTATGTATTTAAAATAATAAAAGCTTCCCAGATATTAAGAAGCAGTAAGGGGCATTTTGACCACCGTTCTTGGAATTTTTCATTTCGAAAGTGATAAAGCAACATGGTTTCCAAGGGTGAAATCAAAGCACGATTTTAATAGTGACTCTAGATACTAAACAGCTTATCGGCAGACAACAACAAAAAAGTATTGACAAATTTAAAATTATTGCCTGCCGCTTTGTGATAGCTTATTTTATAGAAGCTTTAGCGCCTTCTTTTTCTAACTGCGCTTTAATTTTATCAGCTTCATCTTTAGAAACAGCTTGTTTAACAAGTTTTGGCGCGCCTTCTACAAGATCCTTCGCTTCTTTCAGACCCAAACCTGTAATAGCACGAACTTCTTTAATAACGTTAATCTTGTTAGCGCCGACTTCATCCAAATGAACATCAAACTCTGTTTTAACTTCAGCAGCTTCAGCACTAGCTACAGGGGCTGCAACAGCAACCGCAGCGGCAGCACTAACGCCCCATGTTTCTTCTAACAGCTTTGAAAGCTCAGCTGCCTCTAAAACTGTTAAGCTGGATAACTCTTCAACAATTTTTCCTAATTTATTAGCCATTTAAAACTCCAATTTTATCAATTTTAATTACATATAGATTCTGAATTACGCCACACTCTTGGCTGATAAAACACGTGCAAGCCTTGCGGCAGGCTCCTTTGTAAGGATGGCAAGTTTTGTAGCAGGGGCCGAAACCAAAGCTATTAACATGCTGCGTAGCTCGTCTAAAGAAGGCAAGGTTGCTAAAGATTTCACGGCTGCTGGTGACAAAATTTGTCCATCCATATATCCGCCGATAATCACTAATTTATCATTTTTTTCAGCAAACTTAGCTGCTGCTTTCGCAGCACCAACCGGATCTTGCGAAAACGCAATTGCCGTTGGCCCTTTAAACAAAGAACTTATCCCTTCAAGGGGTGTGTCTTTAACAACTAACTGAGCGAGAGTATTTTTCAAAACCTTAAAGTGAGCCTGTGAATCACGCATTTGACGACGTAAAGTCGTTGCCTCCGCCACACTAAGACCAAGCTGTTGCGTTACCACAACAACCTTAGCCTTTTGTAAGGCTTCACGCATGCTAGAAACCAGCTCTGTTTTCTGAGAACGGTCCATTTTTACTCTTCTCCTTTAACAATATAAGCAAGCAAAAACTTACTTCGAAGGGATAACCCCCTCTTTATCGTCACAGAAGGAACGAATTGGCTTCTTAAATGGATAATATGAATAATCGCACCCAAAAATACTCTTCCCCTTCTGTCTGTGTAGGCAGTGAAGTTTTACAAACTTCCTATTAAACTGTTTGATAACAGAACCTACAGTCCTTGACACAACTGCCTTACTACCCAAGGGTAAAAAAGCAGCCGACGCAGCAGGGCGTTAACCCCACTGAATTCGTAGTTTTTTTAAACTTCTAACTGAAAACTAACCCCCGGCCCCATCGTCGAGCTAAGCGTCATTTTCTTAATATATGTTCCTTTAGCACCAGCTGGGCGGGCTTTCGTAACAACGTCAACAAAGACCTGTATGTTTTCAAGCAAAGACTTATCGTCAAAACTTGCTCGGCCTACGCCAGAATGAACAAGACCCGCCTTTTCAGTACGGTATTCAACTTGTCCACCTTTAACGGCTTTAATCGCGGCCTCCACGTCCAACGTCACTGTCCCCAACTTTGGGTTAGGCATTAATCCACGTGGACCTAATATCTTACCAACACGGCCCACCAACCCCATCAGATCAGGTGTCGCGATGCAACGATCAAACGGCATATTGCCAGCCTGAATCATTTCCATCAAGTCTTCAGCACCAACGATATCAGCGCCCGCTTTTTTAGCTTCTTCAGCCTTAACGCCCTTGGCAAAAACAGCAACACGATAAGTCTTTCCAGTTCCATGAGGTAACTGGACAACACCACGAATGTTCTGGTCTGCTTTTTTAGCATCCACACTCAAATTCATGGCGATTTCAATCGTCTCGTCAAATTTAGCCTTGGCATTCGCCTTAACCAATTTTATCGCTTCACTTAAAGCATAGGTTCTGTCGCGGTCGAAAGTTTTATAAGCTTGCTTTAGTCTTTTAACAATCTTAGTCATAATTTATTCCCCTACCACTTCCAAGCCCATCGATCGGGCTGAACCAACAATCATCGTGCAAGCTGCATCTAAATCGTTTGCATTCAAATCAACCCTTTTAATTTTCGCAATTTCCCTGATCTGATCCATTGTCACTTTGCCAACGGTACCACGACCAGGCGTTTGAATACCTTTTTGAATACCAGCTGCCTTCTTTAAGAAGTGCGTATTAGGAGGGGTTTTTGTTACAAACGAAAACGTACGATCCGCATAAACCGAAATAACGACAGGAATAGGTGTTCCTGGCTCTATGCTTTGCGTTTGTGCGTTAAACGCTTTACAAAATTCCATAATGTTCAAACCGCGTTGACCTAAAGCAGGCCCAATCGGCGGTGATGGGTTGGCCTTACCAGCAGCAACCTGTAACTTAATATAACCTGTAATCTTTTTTGCCATTTAAATCCCCAGACAATTCATTAAAACTGAGTTTGTGGTACGGTGTGGTGCACCTTCCACAGTCTATTAAGGTGAAGGTCACCCCCCACCAATTTAACCGTTACTGCTTTTCAACCTGACCAAACTCCAGTTCAACTGGAGTCGGACGACCAAAAATCATCACGGAAACTTTCAGACGGCCTTTTTCGCCGTCAATTTCTTCAACCAAACCACTAAAGGAACTGAAAGGCCCCTCACAAACGCGAACCTGTTCACCAACCTCAAAAGCAATCGTGTGGCGTGGTTTTTCATTCGAATCCTGAACCTGCTTCATAATCCGGTTAACTTCCACCTGACTAATCGGCATTGGCTTGCCATTTGCCCCTAGAAAGCTAGAAACCCTGGCGACATTACGCACCAAATGCCAAGTCTCATCATCCAAAACCATTTTGACCAGAACATATCCTGGCAAATAGTTTTTCTCTGTATTGACCTTGGCTCCACGCTTGATTTCAACGACTTCCTCGGAAGGAACCAACATCTCTTCAAAGCGATCGCTTAAACTTTTTTTGGCAGCTTGCTCTTGAATGGCCTGAACAACTTTTTTTTCAAAACCAGAATAAACATTAACCACGTACCATTTTGCTGCGCCCGTCATACCCTTACCCTTATCCGTTTCTTCTTCAACCAATAATCCAGTGCAAAGCACGATAGATAATCTGATCGACAATCATAAAATAGATAGCAGCAATAATTGCAAATACAAAGACAATTGTTGTGGTTAAGGATGTTTCTTTACGACTTGGCCATGTCACTTTGCTAGCTTCTTGGCGAACCTCTCTAACAAATTCCGGTGCTTTTTGCAGAAAGTTTTTCTTTTTTACGTGCGTTTTCAAGGTCACCTCTACTTAAGTTTATGCCTAACAGCCCCCTTAAGGGCGTTGAATGATTCTGGCAGGAGTGGAGGGGGTCGAACCCACAACCTTCGGTTTTGGAGACCGACGCTCTAGCCAATTGAGCTACACTCCTAATAGCTTAACTTCCGATTTTTAGCGCATTTATACTAATTCTGTCCAGAAATTAATTATCATCCAGATACACAAGGGGAGAACTATCCACCCCTTGATCGCTTTTGAGACTCCTTTTTAGGTGTTAATATTCCACTTGCAAGCCCCCGAGCTATGGCGTGACCGACTTGGTGTCTTGTAAGGGGTTTCTCTCTCTTTGAAAACCCCTCTCTTATCGCCACCTCTGGGTCTTGCAACATCCTAAATATTTCTTCTTGGGTTTTACTTCGATGCATGCGCATCACAAATCCTTCTCTATCTTTATCAAGCGGTGAAACATGAGGACTACCAAGACCTTGCCCAACCCTGGATGGAGAAGGGAAAGCTGCAGCGGCTGCCCCAGCTGAAGACGAAGGAACTGCCAATGGTAAAGGTCGCAGCGCTCCTCTGACCATGCCTCTAGGGGAAGAAAGAGGGGAAGAAAGAGGGGAAGAAAGAGGGGAAGCGGCAGCTGCAGCGCCTCTAGAAGGAATCGCGGCAGCTGCACCACCAGCACGCATACCTGAACCTGAATCATCATCTGAGCTTGAGCTAGAGCCTGAACTTGAACCACCTTCAGATTCATCATCAGCTTCTTCTTCCAAAGCCTCAGCGACTGCTTCAGCTAACTGACGCACGTTCTTGGCCCCAGCTTCAACGTATAGACTCTCCTCTTTTGAACCGGCACGACGTCTCTTTGCAACGGGTTCTTCTTGCTCACCTTTATCTCTGGATTTGGCTTTTGCTCTTTCGTATTCTTCAAACAACCTTCTAGCCAGCTCAGCCGAATCATCGATACCTTCTGGAACCAAGCCATGTTGAGTGATAAATGCTGCCATATACAAACCGGTCGTCATGCTGCGCACTCTGCCACCTTCTTTAACGGCAGATAAAATTGCATACGCGTCTCGACATAACTGTGTTTTTGGATCCCCTGCTGGTAATGTTGACGCGTACCCATAGGCAATTTGACTCCAAAAAAGCCCCATAGAGCTCCGATCTCGCAATAACCCACGACGACGACCCGCGCCTCCGTGCCTATCATATATCCCATTTATTCGCCCCTCATCAAGCCCAAGAACAACATAACGCAAAGCATCGAGAACACTTTGACTATCAAGACGGGCGCCGGTTCGTTTGCGCAACAGACTTAATTTTTTAGCACAATTCATGGCTGATTCTAGATCACTAACAGTGGCCGTTCCTGCGACTACTTTTTCTCTCAGTTGATTACTAAATCCTAAGACAGAATTAATGGTTCTTTGATCCAGATCCGCCCCATTGCCTTTCTTTATTTCTGTAACATCCAGCAAATCGTTAGTAGCTAACCATACAAAAAATGATGAGTGCCTTTCCCACGAACCTCTCTCTCTTCCTCGTAGCTCATTTAACGAAACAATAGAAACAGCAGTCCTTCGCATTTCGGCTGCTGCTGCTTTGCGCTGCACAAGATTCCTAGGATCTGCAAAAAATTGTGCACGAGATGATATGTAACGTGAGTCATACTCTCTTTTTAATCGAGCACGCAACGCGTCCACAGAACCATCACTTCTAATATCCAACAGACGCGAAGCATTAGCATTTAAAGCCAAACTCCTCTCAAAGGGAAGAAGACCAGACACATCTACAGCCTGACCAGCAGGAACATCGCGGAGCGCAGCAAGAATCAGACATAACAGTGGCTGAGAGTCGCCTATAAATACACGAGGCAGATCAGAAACAATACGGCGAAGGTCGTTCATTGCCCCAGTCCGTTGAACCAAATCTCCGGCACCTACAAAACTCCGAACATGTGGACGAACATGATTTTCTAATGTTGGAGCAAACAGCTGCCGGGCTACTAGACCTTCTGCGTAAGTTGCATTTTAGGTAAAATAGTGAGAGTTTTGAGGGAAAACCGACCAAGGTAGTTCCCTCATGAGCCTAAGATACACAAAAATCGTCAAAAGTCCCAAGGTTTTTCTTCGGCTGTTTGGTGT
>CAIVFQ010000126.1 GCA_903905285.1 uncultured Alphaproteobacteria bacterium | reverse complement strand
TCATCGGGATGGAACCCGGTGCGGAGATGTACCCAAAATCGCAAGATTTTGAGGCAAAGGCAGAATCATGTTGTGTGTGGCGGTGGGAAGGGAGCTGCTTTTGGGGGGTCGAGGAGGGCCCCTTATTAAAGGGACAAATATGCCCGGAAGAAAAACGCCGGCATACTTGGGAGCAATATGTCCTTACTCAATCCACAAAAACCATTCTTACCTTTTTAATCAGGTTTCCCTGATGCTTTAATATTTTCTGATTGACCTGAAAAGGCTTTTGAGCAATACTTCCCCTAAGTTTTGTTTGAAAATTTTAGTTTTTTAAAGGTTACTATGGCATCGCATAAATCAGCCGAAAAATGTATTCGTAAAATCGAACGTCGCACAGCGGTTAACAAAAACCGCATGAGCCGCATTCGCACCTATATCAGAAAGTTGGAAGACTTGTTGGTTCCAGGATTACCTAAGGACCAATTAACGGCAGCTTTGATTCAGGCTGAACGCGAAATTAAGCGTGGTGTTACCAAAGGTGTATTACACCGCAATACGGCTTCTCGTAAAGTTTCTCGCCTAGTAAAGCGCGCTAAGGCTTTAGCATAAGATTTGTTTCAAACCCTATTATGGCCGTGATTCACCAAACTGATGTTGTCGTCATTGGCACGGGCCCTGTGGGTTTGTTTGCCATATTTGAATGCGGCATGTTGCGCCTAAAGTGTCATGCTTTTGACACTCTTGAGCAGGTTGGGGGGCAATGTGCTGCTTTGTACCCAGAAAAACCCATCTATGACATTCCTGCCCATCCAACCATTCTGGGGGGGGAGTTAGCAGCAAATCTTGCACGTCAAGCGGCTCCTTTTCATCCAAACTATCATCTTAAAGAACAAGTTAAAAACGTTGAGGCGTTAGATGACCAAGGAAAATCGTGGCGTTTAAGGGGCAATCAAGGGACTGTGGTCGAAACCAAAGTTATTATTATTGCTGCTGGCGTGGGTGCGTTTGGGCCGAATCGACCCCCCTTAGACGGCATAGAGGCCTTTGAACAGGCTAGCATCCATTATTTTGTAAGAATGCGTGAAACATACCGCGATAAACATATTGTTATTGCTGGTGGGGGGGATTCAGCTGTTGATTGGGCCTTATCGCTCAGTGAAATTGCTGCCAAAGTTTCTGTTGTTCATCGCCGTGATAAATTTCGCGCTGCCCCTGAATCTGAACGTCAATTAAAACAGCTGGCCAGTGAAGGTAAGATTGATCTGGTCGTTCCTTATCAGTTGGCTGGATTAACAGGCAAGGACGGGCAATTAACAGCGGTTGAGGTTGAGTCATTAGAGGGAAATAAAAAATCCTTAAGGGCGGATTATTTGCTGCCCTTTTTTGGGTTGTCTATGAACCTGGGGCCCATTGCTGATTGGGGTTTAGGGTTGACCCACAATAACATCACCATTGACCCAACTACTGCTGCCACCAATCGCCCTGGCATTTATGCTATTGGTGATATTGCGACGTACCCCAATAAGCTAAAGCTTATTTTAACGGGGTTTGCCGAGGCGGCTCAGGCTGCCCACGCCATCCGTCATTTCTTGCACCCTGACGAAGTCATTCACTTTGAATACTCAACGACTCAGGGTGTGCCGAAAGCTTAGGTTCTTTTCGCTCAACAATCACACGGTTGGTGGTAGCAGGTTTATGACGTCTAGCTTTGATTGTTCAAGGGTTTTGTTTCCAGATGCCCCTGTGCCTTGCCAGGATTGCGCATGGTTAATTTGAATTAGACTCTCTGGGCCTTCTGGTACCAAAAGAAACCTGTCTTGAGGGGTGCTAAAGACGTCAAATAATGCCATAAATTGGGCACCAGAACCCCAAATTTGAGCTCCCCAATTCTGCTCCTTGGTTAAGGCTTTGATGTTTTGTGGCATCTTATATAAGGTGCTCAAATTGTCTAGGAATTTTTTGGCGATAGGGTCATGTTTTTTGTAACCGAAAAACGTTTGATCTAAATACATCCCGTTGTACCAAAAGATATAATCGTATGCCTTCAAAAGTGGGGCCATATCTATTGAGAAATTGGTTCCTAAGTCTGAATAAATTCCCCCATACAAATAAATAACAGCCTGTCTTGCCACGTCGCTGGCTATACAGAATTGCCTGTCTTCATAATAGGCATCAAATACGAACTTAGTGTTCATTTTTGGGAAAATTTCTTCTAATTCATGAACAATAACAGGCACTTCAGAACTTTGCAAAATTTTCATAGTTTCTGGAATCTCATTTTTCTTCATGCACCAAAAGTGGTGAGCCCAGCCATCTGCTTTCAGTTTCTTAAGACTTTCAAGATAAATTTTCAATCTTTCCACGGGGGCTTCGCTCGGTTTATCTCTGGAAGTAATCCACATGCGGTGCGTATTAAAGGGAATTCCCTCTTCTTGCGCTTGGTCAGGATCATAAAAGACTTGTTTCATCTTTTCGCTTATGGCTGCCCGTTTTCTTTTGCAGTCCTCTTTCGACATTCCATACATTTCCCGGGCTAAGTTTACGCTAAAATCGTTATTCCTATTATTTTCGGCTACCACATAAGGTTGTTCCGCAATCCATCCAAATTTTTGGAGATGGGCTAAAGATGACCTTTGAATAGGATGCTCTAAACGTTGCTCTTGAATAGGATGGTCTAAAGGTTGCTCTTGAATAGGACGGTCTAAAGATGGCTCTTGAATAGGACGGTTTAAAGGTTGCCTTTGAACAGGAGGGGATGAGAAAAAAGAATCACGAATGTCATCTCGAACAATTGACACGGAACTTTTGACCGTATTAACGAAGTCAGACATAAAACTTGAGGCATGGATTGCGTTGCAAGATCCAACCACGAATAAAAACAAAGTAAATTTTTTCACAACAAACTCTTAATTAATTACACTCTTTGTAAGAGTAAATAAGTAGAATTCGTTAATAATTTATTAATGTGACGATAAATTATTTGTTTTTAACTGACTTTTTTCTATAAAGGCGCTCCACATAGAAGAATTGCCTGTCTTGGGCGGCTGTTATTTCTCCCAAAAAACGTATTTAGAAAGTTTTTTGTAATCAACTTTTAGACCTGTCAGTCCTGTTAGAAGCTGCAAAGCGTACTGACAAATATACTGACCTGCCCAGATGATGGTTTCCTTTTTAGTAAAAGGGGGAGCGACGGGGTCATTAATGAAAACTCCCTCAGAAAGAGTTATTCCTTCCTTCCTTCCATGGCAAGGTGCTGGCGTTTTCTGCAAAACTTTTGGGTGTATAATCGCTGGCAACAGGGGTGGAAGGCAAGAATTTCAAATCTTGGAAAGCAAGAGCAACAAGTTCGCTGCAAAACAAAGACTGTGTGTTAGGAGTTTTATTTAAACCCCAAGCTGCCTTTAAAAGCTCCATACTGCTTTGTTCGTAAGGTGTCCCTAGATATTTTTTAATAAAATCAGTTACGATAATAGGGTCATTTTTACCACCTTCCCTTATTATTTTTTTTCAGGAACGCGACCTGTTTCAGGGTCAGTATAAATAATTTCCAAAGGGTTTCTCCTCAATTAACCTAAACTGGCTCGCTAAAAATTCTTGATTTCTTGTTCCCGGCAATGCCTTAAGATCGTCTTTTGATGCTGCTGTTGCAGCGCTAAGCTGAACGGGAAGAGAGACCAAACCGATGACAAAAACTGAAATGGCGTAAAAATTTAAAAGCTATTTCATAAGACACAAGCAATCCTTATGTGTTTGGTATAAGGGAAATATAGTATTTCTCTAGTAAGTTCGTAGACATCTGCTGCCGTGATCTCAGGATTTCTATAGGGTCTTTAAAATTAGAGGCCTATTAACTTGCTAAAGAAGTACTATAGTATCTTTTATTGATTAACAGGCTGTTAAGAAATTCTTTTTTTAATATGTATGTGTCAAGTAATTCGTTGACGGGTTTGGGCTTTGAAAAACCAGAAAGAACGTAATCAATTATGTGCGATTGGCTGCAAAAGACCCTTCCTAACGACGATGTCGCTAAAAAGGGTGTAATAACTATTAGATGGTTTCTTTAAACAGAAAGGGGAAGTGGGAGTATAGAAACAAAAGAACGATCGTTACGTCCTTTAGAAAATTGTACAGTACCATTAATGGTTGCAAATATTGTGTGGTCTTTACCCAACCCGACATTCTTACCAGGGTGGAATTTAGTCCCACGTTGGCGAACAATAATGTTGCCGGACAAGACTTGCTCTCCACCGAATTTTTTTACGCCTAAGCGCTGACTATGTGAATCGCGACCATTTCGTGAACTACCACCGGCTTTTTTTGTTGCCATGACGAAAACTCCTTATTGACTACTGATTATCCAACAATAATTTTATTAATTTTTAACACAGTCAGGTGCTGACGGTGGCCTTTTTTACGGCGATAGTTTTGGCGACGTTTTTTCTTGAAAATAATAACTTTCTTATCGCGCATTTGCTCTACGACGGTGGCTTCCACTCTGGCGCCTACAACAACAGGAACACCAATTTTGGTGTTATTGCCGTCGCAAACCATTAAAACTTCGTCTAAGGAAATGCTGTCTCCAGCCAATGCCTCTAGCTTCTCAACACGGATAACTTTATCTTGGGTGACGCGGTATTGTTTACCGCCAGTTTTAATGATTGCGAACATGAACCACGACTCTAGCTAAAATTGATAATATACTTTTTAGATTGTCACAAATAGGACAGTATTGTTTGTGTAGCGTGTTTCGCCTTTCACTGTCAAGTTTTTTCGAGATCATTGCAGTTGGTTAAAGTCAGCGATGCTGCTAACAACCTGCACAAACAGCTGCAATAATCCATACCGATTCAATCGCACGGCTTCTTCCTCGCAGTTAACCATGACGCCATCAAAAAAGGCATCGATAAAGGGGCGAATGCCCGCCAACTGCTCCATCAGTTCTTGATACTGATGGTTGGATAGCAAATGATCATAGGCCTTTAGCAAAGCCTGCAGATGCGCATAAAGGTCTTTCTCCGACGGTTCCTTTAAAAGGTCACTGTTGATTGGGTGGGAATCTTGAGCCTTATCCAAAATGCCCGCAGCGCGACGATAGGCCGCCTTAAGGGCGGTGCCGGCTGGTGTTTTTAAAAGATCATGTAAGGCCAGAGTTCGCTGCGACAGGGATCGCACATTATAGGAGGATGCCTTTACAGCCGTTGTTAAAACAGCCCCAACGCAATCAAGATTTTGACCTTGAAGGTAAACAGTCAAACGGTCGTTAATAAATTGAACAACATCTTGCACTGTTTGAGGCGACAAGATCACCTGTTGCTTTTGATACGTATCGAATGATTGTTGCAATAACGTCAAAAGGTTCAGATTAACATCTTGATGGTTAACCAATAACCGAATAACACCCAGGGCTGCGCGGCGCAAACCAAACGGGTCTTTCGAGCCGGTGGGTTTAATGCCAACACCTAAAAAGCCAACCAGTGTATCAATTTTATCAGCCAGTGCCAGTTCCACGCTTAAGGGCGCCGTGGGGCAATCATCATTGGGTCCCAGGGGCTGATAATGCTCTTTTAAAGCCACGGCAACGTCATCTGGCTCACCATTCAAGGTGGCATAAATCTGCCCCATCACACCTTGCAATTCAGGAAACTCACCCACCATATGCGTGACAAGATCAGTCTTGCACAAATGCGCAGCGCGTTTACCATTTTCCGTTGTCATAAGGTTTTGAAGACGCTGAGCCTTTTGACCCAGGCTTCCCAATTTGGCATGGAAAATAATGGTATCTAGCTTAGGTGCCAGACTTGCCAATGGGGCCTTGTTGTCCGTGTGATAGAAAAACGCCGCATCACTGAGTCGTGCCTTTAGAACGCGTTCATAACCGTCCATCATCTCTTGCATGTCCGTTGGATTAACGTTCGTCACAACCCCAAAATATGGGGCTAATTTATTACCCTTTAACAAACTGAAATACTTTTGATGAATACGCATCGATGTGGATAACACTTGATCGGGCAAATGCATAAACTGGGGATCAATTTTGCCTATATGGATAAATGGGTAATCAACCAGGCCGGTAACTTCCTCTAACAAAGTTTGATTTTCTTGAACCACCATCCCTAGTTGTGCTGCCTGATCATGAAGGCTTTGCTTAATCATTTTTAGGCGTTCTTGATGATCAAGAATGACAAAGGCATCTTTTAAACGTTGATGATAATCAGCAAAGCTTTCCACAGTTATGGATTCAGGGGCCAAAAACCGATGACCAGCAGTTTTATTGTCGGTTGTTAGATTCAACCCTGGAATTTTAAATTGAATCGGTTTTTTGTTGTAAACACAAACAATCGATCGAATCGGACGTATCCAAGGGCGCGTAAACGTGTTGGTTTCAGGATTATGCCAGCGCATTGATTTGGGCCACGCGAATTGATCTAAGAATGCTGTGACAAGCTGCGGTAAAATCTGGGTTATCTCTTGACCGGCCTGAACAATGTCGGCACACCAATACCCGTCGCGTTCCTGCCATTGATCTTGGCTTTGGCCTGTTGATTTGGCAAAGCCGGCTAGGGCAGCATCAGGCGCGCCAACACGCGGACCACGGCGGGTTTCAGCCGTGCCTTGTGTTAAGGGTTCAAGCTGTTCAACCCGTATTGCTAAACGCTGGGGAGCCACAAATGCGGCAATTGTTTGATACGTTGCCCCTTGAGTTGTTAAAAGCTTTGCAAATAGGTCGTGCGCTTGTCTTTGTGCGTCAAATTGCATGCGGGCAGGAATTTCTTCGCTGTAAAATTCAAGGAAAAGTTCGTTCATGATTAACTCTCTGTGTGCTGGGTGATCCAGGCTTGGCAACATGTTTTGGCAAGGGTACGTACTTTGGCGATATAGCCCGCTCGCTCTGTCACACTAATGACTCCCCGGGCATCCAGTAAATTGAACAGGTGGTTGGCCTTGATGCATTGTTCATAAGCGGGCAGAACCAAGTTTTTATCAATTAAACTCTGGCATTCTTGTTCACAGTCTTGAAAATGTCGTAACAACAACTCGGTGTTTGCTACCTCAAAGTTATAGGCTGAAAACTCACGCTCAGCCTGCAAAAAGACATCGCCGTAGGTTAATTTTCCAGGTCCTTCTAACCCATTCCAATTGATATCAAAATGGTTATCAATCTTTTGAATAAATGTGACAATCCGTTCCAACCCATAAGTAAGTTCCACCGGCACCGGGTTACACTCGAACCCGCCAACTTGTTGAAAATATGTAAATTGGCTGATTTCCATGCCGTCGCACCAAACTTCCCATCCCAAGCCAGCGGCGCCTAGAGAAGGGTTTTCCCAGTCATCCTCCACAAAGCGAATGTCGTGGGTTGTCAGGTCAAGGCCAATGGCCTTTAAACTGTTCAAGTAGAGCTGCTGTGGGTTTTCTGGGCAAGGTTTTAAAATAACCTGAAACTGATAATAATGCTGTGTCCGGTTGGGATTCTCGCCATAACGTCCATCGGTTGGGCGACGACAGGGCTGTACAAAGGCGGCATTCCACAGCTTGGGCCCCAAGGCTCGTAATGTGGTAGCAGGGTGGGATGTGCCTGCACCCATTTCATTGTCATAGGGCTGTAAAATAACACACCCCTGATCAGCCCAATATTTTTGTAAATCAAGAATAATCTGTTGAAATGATTTCACTGACCTTATTGCCTAAAACTGTTTTTATGACTACAAGGTACAAGATCGACCTTTCGGTCGTCAACAATGCTACTTTGAGTGTTAAGGAACATGCAGAATCTGCCACGCCGCGTGCACGTGACAGAACTTGGCAGTGTTTACCCAATAGGTTTTTCGTAGCAAAACATCAAGTCAGGAGGGGACCAGATTCTGTCGCTTGGTTCATATCCAGCCGTTATGGCTGCTTTCTTCATGGGAAGCGTTTCTCTGCCAGTGCCCATTGTTAAATACAAATAATCACAACCGGCCAATAGCCCCTTTGACTTAAGGAATCTACAGATTGCTTCGATGGTTCTAAGAGCCTCTGTGGAATACCCTTTTCCTCTATCTGCTTCGTTTATAAAAACCCATGAGAGTTCTACTATTTTGTTTTCTGGTTGGTATGTCGGGGTAATATATCCAACTTTTTTTCTACCATCAAATTCGCAGATTATAAATCCAGATCTTACTATGCCTGCTAACCCATAATTTTCCACAACGATCGCTGAACTCTTGTAACTACCCAGGTTTATTGTGGGCAGAACTGAGGATTTAGGATGGCATGAAAGATATTAAACCCCTGTTTGCGTCTCGTTGAGAGAAAGCCTCGAATTAGGCAAAAGACTTCGG
>CAIVFQ010000125.1 GCA_903905285.1 uncultured Alphaproteobacteria bacterium | reverse complement strand
TGCTTCTCTTTTGCTCCCACCTCGGGAAACAAAAGACATAACCTTTTTCCGTAGGTCTAACGTATATGCTCTTGCCATATCCACCTGACTATCACACAATCTGAAACTTGTCTATTAACCTAATAGAAAAATACTATAGTGGCGTAACTTTTGACCCAGATAACTTTAGTAATGGAGAAATTGTCGCACGACTTGGAATTCCTAGAGATTCCCAGACACCTATATTCACTATGTTAGAGAGTATGAAGACAGCATTAGCAGAGATAAAAACCTCCACAAGGGGTTCAGATTCTGGAGTAGAAAGCTCTGCCCTTGAACAAGTCAAAGGTCTTGTAGCAGCCAAGGCTTCAAGCGTCGATGTTGAGGCCTTACGTACATCAGTAGAGGGTGAATTAGACAGACTTGCGCAACAACTAACCAGCGTTGATCAAAGGTTTCTAGCAATGGAGGCGCAAATAAGAACGACCTCTTTAGAAAACATTATAGATGACTGCTTTCCTAATGACTTAATTGAAAATAAATCCCTTAGTGTTGTCTTTGCAGGGGATGCTTCGTTTGTTTTGAAGGATGGTGACGGGGAATTTACCATTCAAGGTGGAGAAATACCTTATGGTCTCTTTTCTGCTGATGCTTCAGGCCAACAGAAACAGGTTGGCTTGCTGATTGCAAAACCAGAAGATAGAGCCTTAAGAGTGTTAAGGGTATTATTTGGCCTTTCACAAGCATGGATAGACGCTAATATTACCGAGGTTGATGATCTAGGAACGATTGTCCCATCAGTTTTTGATTATGTGTTGGGAACGGGACGCGATGGCAAGGGCACCTTTAAAGGCGCAGCTGTGACAGATTCTTTTTCTAAGAACGCTGAAAACACTGGAACAGTAAGTATTCTTGGCAAAGCAACCATCCAAGGTGGCAGCAGCGCTAGTTCTGTTTCTTCATTTTTTGCCAGTTTAGGTGTTAAACCTCAAACTGATGATGTGAAACGGTTCCGTGTGTTGTGCAAGTATTTATTGACAACAAAATAAGGCGACGTGGCAATTTCCCGCAGCACGAAAGGCTCTGAGAGATTGCCACACCCCTTTTTCAAGGGTTTCGCAATGACACTGGCGGAATTTTATTTACCGAAAGCTTGTTTTCTTGAACCTTGCGCCGGCAGGTTTTTCTCCGGCTTTAAAAGGTTTCTTGCCTGCGGGTTTGCCCTTAAAAGCAGCCCCTTCACCAGGAGCTTTCTTTGGCCAATTGCCGCTTCCTGCTGGTTTGCCTCTATTAAAAGAAGCCCCTTCACCAGCGGCTTTCTTTGGCCAGCTGCCTTCTGGTCTTTGATAACCACCACTTGGTCTGCCCTCTGACCTTACTTCCGATGGTCTGCCTTCTCTACCCTCTGATGATCTACCTTCTGATCTTTGGTAACCACCACCTGATCTGCCTTCTGATGATCTACCTTCTGATCTTTGGTAACCGCCACCTGATCTACCCTCTGATGATCTACCTTCTGATCTTTGGTAACCACCACCTGATCTGCCTTCTGACGATCTACCTTCTGATGATCTTCCCTTAAATGGCTTTCTGGGAGATTGAAAACCACCCGGGCGATTGGCAGGGCCTTCCGAAAATTGTTGTCTTGAAGATTGTTGACCAGGATTCATCAAACGATCAATTGCTTTCCAGTACTTATTATCCTCTGGCGCAATCAAGCATAATGCATGGCCTTCCATACCTGCACGGGCGGTTCGGCCAATACGGTGGATATAGTCTTCAGCACAGTGTGGTAAATCGTAATTAATCACGTGGCGAATATGAGGAATATCAAGACCACGGGCTGCAATATCAGTGGCAACCAAAATACGGTTTTTATGCTCACGTGTGTTATGAATAACCCGATCACGTTGACGTTGACGCAAGTCACCATGAATGGCATCAGCGCTTTGGTCTTTTTGTCTTAACTTATCGGCCAGGTGGTCAGCCCCTCTTTTTGTTTTAACAAAGACAATGACCGATCCATCGCGTTGGTTCAATTCATGCAACAAGTGACCAAACTTATCGGCAGCCGATGTATGAATGATTTCTTGCTTAATTTTAGGTGCTGCGCTGGCCTCAGGGTTTTGATTGATAAGCTCTGGATTTTGCAAGTATTTTTCTGAAACCTTGATAATCGCTGGCAGCAACGTTGCCGAGAACATAACTGTTTGTCTAACTTTAGGCAGGTGGGCTGTAATTTTGTCTAGTTGGATACCAAAACCCATATCAAGCATACGATCAGCTTCGTCAATAACAACAAACGTTGTTTCTCTTAGGCTGAAACTATTACGGCCTAGATGGTCATTAATACGCCCTGGTGTGCCTATAATAATCCGCGGACGTGCCCTTAGTTGCATGAATTGCTTCATCATAGGTTCACCACCAATGATTACCGCCATTTTTAAAGGCGTACCCTTGCCCAGAACTTGTGATAGGGCAGTTCTAACCTGTACAGCCAATTCACGGGTAGGTACCAAGACCAGTGCCCCTGCCTCGGGTTCGTTAAGAAGCTTTGTGATAAGGGGTAATATATAAGCCAGAGTTTTCCCCGTACCCGTTTGGGCAGAGGCTAAGATGTCTTTCCCTGACAAGATAGCAGGAATTGACCGTTCTTGAATGGGGGTAGGAGCGGTGATGCCAATCTGCTGCAAAGCGCTGATTAAGGCGGGAGATAAATTTAACGTTTCAAAAGAAGTCATTATAAGTCCATATTTAATGTTATGAAAAAGGGTCGTCGGCGTTTTTAGAATAAGTTCTAAAAATAAAAAACTTTCTTCTACCGATTGCCATCAATTTCATGAGGACAGATTCTTTAGTGAAAGTGTTCTTTCCCATAAGTGGGTATGAAACCATTTATGTCAAGTAAAGGCTTTAAAGATTGTGCAAACACCCAACGGATTTTAAAATCCGTTGGGTATGAATAGTTAGGAGAGAGTGCCAAGATAACCCATTGCTGCATGGGAGCTTTGTTTGCGAGCAATTCCTAATAGGGTAAGACGTTCCGTATGCGTTTTTTTCTGCAAAGCCTCACTTAACAAGTTTTTAGACTTTAAAAGATCTGCTGCAAACATAAGAAAATCAACTTGGTTAGCAGCCGCACAAGTATGAAGAGCTGTATTTCCAAGAGGCCCCAGCCTAGATTTTAGCATGTCGATCGGCATGCCCAAAAGAAGACAAACTTTCAAGCCTAAAATGTTATTGTTTTCTGCCATAACATTCAGGAACGAGTTCCCATATTTGTTCTTTACTGACAAGGCTTTTTTCCAAAAGTCTTCAACATAGTCAGCTGAGTCGGAGAATACAAAAGCACCACTTTTATCTTTAACGAGTCCGTCAAAAATTCCTTTTGTCTCACAACCATCAGAGGTTTGGCATTCTCTAGAAAAACGCTCTTGGGCTTGTTTCATGCCAAAATAAAAGGCCCTCATCATGGGAACGTCCTGCTTCTCAGAAAAAAGGTGGGCTAAAGAACCTACATTTCCCGAGGGTGGATTAGAGTAATAGTAGTAATAAGGCTGTGGTGACATGGACAAGGCCCCTATAAGGTCTAGATTGTACAAGATCATGTTGGATGAGACACCCCAGGTGTTACCCCAAAAAATATTGTACGCACATTCCGAGGCATGTTGCGCTTTATCCACATCAAGGATATCCATACTAATAGAGCAGCTTGCTCCTGATTTTTGGGCACATTCTTTTGCGTTACGTGAATACTCGTGGTAATTGTCCGACGTACAGGCGTAAAGGGATGAGCTACTTGCCGTTGCTAATGACAACGCCGTCAAAGTAAGCATAATTTTTTTCTTTAAATACATTTTCAAATCCTCTTTTAAAATAAAATACAAAGCACTTTTATTGCTTTATATTTTATTTTAGGACTATTTTAATAACAAATTATTAACGGATATTTTTTTCATAAAAATGCAATTAAAAAACAACCAGAGAAATTGGCATTGGTTCCATACCCTCGCATTTCGCAAACCATTAAACGCATATGACAAAGTATGTATCTTTTTCTCTCAAAATTTGAAACTATAAGACTAAGATAGATTCTATACCCAATGGATTTCGAACAACAGATATCGAAAGATGGGGGGTATAAATACTTTATTTCATTTTTTAAGCACTACCTATGGTCAAATCTTCCTTAAGAGTGTTAGGCGTTTTGGCAATCTTTCTGTGTGGCGTATTGATAACACTTCAAATACCTTCCATAAAAAAAGACTTGCTGATCTGGGTTATTGAAAAGGCGCTAGACGAGACTAAAAATAAGGTTGTCATCGATACGGTCGATGGAATTTTGCCCTTTACACTGACCGTTCCTAACCTTGAAATTCTTGACAATCAAGAACCCTGGCTGCACCTAAAGCAGATCGATATAAAAATCTGTTGGTTTCCTTTTAAAATCGATTTCATACGGTTACAGGAAATCAATATTTTAAAGCGTCCGGTTTTTCTGAACTCTTCTTTTAATATTTCAGATTTGATTCCGGGCCTTATCAAACAACGGGCCCTCCAAGAATTTCATGCTCAATCTATCACCTTGGATGCATCGTTACTGGGAAAAGCTTACGAAGGTAAACTTTGTTGGCAGCTTCACCCTGTAAAAGGTCAAAATGTTGCCTTAAAAACATCGATAGGTTCTTTGTCAGCCACCTTGATTCGAACAGAGGCAGATGAAATCGACGGTGAAGACGTTCAGCTTCTCTATCAAGATTTCACCCTAAAAGGCGCCTTCAAGGTTTTTTATCCTTGTGACAAACCCTTTCGCACGAACCTAACCCTGTCCATCAATCATCCAAGCTTTTCAAGCCCTTTACCACTTAGCTTTACCTCTCATTTTGATTCGCTTGAGGGTGTGACTAACTTTGAAACTAAGGCTGATTTAAGCTGTTTAGAAAAATTGAAAAATATCTTTGGGGAAGGAATAATTTGCTCATGGGCGATCAAAAACAACGATAACATCCTGGCCATTGAAAACATGGCTTTATCATTTGCCGATAAAACATTAACAGGTAACTTGCAAATAAACAAAGAAACCCAAGATTTAAAAGGCCTTTGTAAGGCAAATTTCTCTCCAAGTGTTCAGCCTTTAACAGCGGCCCTTGGGGGCACAATAACGCACCCCCATCTTAAAATCACCAGTCCCGACCATCAAACAACAGCCGACGTAGAATGGGATCAAAAAACCGATACGTTAAAATTTGATTTTCTTTTGAAAAAGTTGGTGACCAAAGATTTCAGCTTTGATGGTTTGACTGGAAAAGGGGTGATGACCTCTGCCTTAACAGGCCAGGCCTCTTTACAGTTTGTGGGCTGCGAAATAAACACCATGTCTTTTGGAAAATCAGCCCTAATCCTGAAACTTGATAAAGGCCAGGGAACGTATCAGCTTGATTCAGCGCCTGCTGCGCAAGGGATGGGATTAGGCCTCAACAGTAAGGGGCATTTGAGTTTAGAAAAAGACAACCCAAAAATTAAAGGGGATCTAAACGTCAAAACCTTTATTGCCCGTTCAAAAAAGAAAACCGGTCAGCTGACCAAGAAAAACATCGAAATCCAAACAACTTTTGAAGGATCGCTACAACAGCTGACATGGAGCTCTGTTTATAAGCCCACCGCCAGCGAACCCTTAAGTCTTAAGGGGAAGTTAAGCCTAGAAGGCGGCAAGATTTCACCCAACAGCCCTTGTCGAATCACAGCCAATGGACCCTTCAACCTTAGCGTCTTGATGCCTTGGCTTTCAAATGGAGACCGTATCAGTGGCAAAGCCTTTATTGACTTAGTCTTAACGGGCAGTTATACGAATCCAATCCTAGAGGGAATGGTTAAAATTAAAAAAGGGTTTTACGAAATTGCCGAATTTGGCACATGCATTGGCGATATAAACCTTGACCTTCAGGCCAAGGGATCAACCCTTACCATTCAAAATCTTCAGGCAACCGACGGCACGAATAGGGCATCCCCTCACGGGCAAGTCATTGGCCAAGGCTTGATTCAACTCAAAGACTTGTTCAATCCCTTTTTAGATATAAGCCTTAAACTTCAAGATTTTCAGGTGGCAGCCAGTGACAGTTTTTTTGCCCGGGCCGATGGAAATATCACCTTTAAAGGCCCCTGCCAGGACACCAAAGTTGAAGGCTCGGTCACCCTTAATCCGGCAAAACTGATGTTAGAGGAGATTAATCCCACCCCCCCTATAGCCGTTATTAAATTGATTGAGCCTGCATTAAAGCCTGGGTCAAAACCTAAAGAGCAAGAGCATAAAAAATCAGATCTAAAAATCTTTCCTATCCTTTTAGCCTTAAAAGCCCCCAAGCGATTCATGATTCAAGGGTTTGGCCTAGAAAGTTTATGGGAAGGCCAACTCGATGTAATCGGCCACCTAAGTGACACTCAATTGGTTGGTTCAATCAACCTTGTAAAAGGTAAACTTGATTTACTGGGCAAGATTATGAAAATTAGCGAGGGGAAAATAACCTATGATCAAATTGTTCCAAACGATCCCTTGCTATCAATTACCGCTGTTCGTGAAATTGATGGGGTTATGATTAGCCTTATCGTTGAAGGGCGCGCCTCTAGCCCACGATTTACTTTTTTATCGAACCCTGCCATGGCAGAGGAGGAAATTTTATCGCGGCTATTGTTTGGTAGAGAACTAAACAAAATATCCATGAGCCAAAGTTTACAGCTGGCGGCCGCTGTTGCCTCTATGAATGGACAAAAGGGATTAAATATTATGGATAAGGTGCGATCGTCGTTTGGGTTAGATTCCTTAGAGATTAAAGAAAGCACAAATGATGGCGATGGCAGCACGTCGCAGGCTCTCAGTATTGGCAAGGAACTTGGTAAGGTGCGCATATCGTTGGATCAGTCGGTTACCACTGGCAGAAGCAAAGCCACGATCTCAACCGCCATTACCCCCAGCCTAAACCTAGAAGTTGATATTGGCGGCAGCCAAAGTTCAAACATCGGCCTGAGTTGGATCAAACGGTATTAAGAACCTACATCCAAGTTCTTTGGTACCCAGCATCAATCGTTGTTCCATGCCTGTCTTCATGAGCTATTGCTTTAATGTATTCAAACAAACTGGCCATTGTATCGTCCCTGCGCACCAAACGGGTTACGTGATCTGGAGCCGATAATAAAAAGGTGCTGCGCCCGTTGGCATAAGATATATGGGCGCTAAGAGAATCAAGTCTTAAAATATCAGGTGTATCCGTCTTGCCAAAAGCATAAACATTTAATGAATTAAGATAGGCCATAACATCAACATAGCTGACATGCCCACAAAGAGCTGTTTTGAAAAAAGGCGTATTCGTTTCTCTCTCTACTATTTTTTTAGCAGCAGCAGTCGTTAAACCTTTCTTGATCTCACCTTTGATCCTTTCAAATTTTAAATCAATTGCTTTTATCTTTTCTTCGTTGCTTGTACCTGCTGGCACATCAAGGGGTTTGTGCAGTTCCTCTAATAATGCAGAGAGGGGTTTTTCACCTTGAAATTCTGCCTTTAAGATAGAATAGGCAACCGAACGTTCCATCCACTCCGAGCGTGCTCTAGTATCATAAGCTATAGAGTTTTTCACTAAATCCTCTAAGTATGGGTCACTGTCCAGATTATCAAGAATCTGCTCCCCAAAGTCGCTTCTTCTAAAATAACCATAGCGGCCCTGGCATCCATAAAACATACAGGCACCATCCGGCCTAATGGCAAAGGCATCGAATGTGTAATTGCCTGGATTTAAAAAGGCAGGCTTTGCGAAAGGAATGCCTCTGACTTCATGCGACTTAGAGGATTCTGTTGAATGTTCTGCTGTTATTTCAACAGTAAATTGCAGGCGACCTTTTTCGCCCTTTCTTTCTTGTGTACGTGTTTTAGTTAAGGCAAATGTTTCTACAGCTAAATAAGGCCTGACGTAACTGACCCAATCGTTCTGCCGTAAGGTTTTTTGAAAAACGTCCCGCATCCAGGCAGGCATATGACGACTGAGAACATCTCTGCCCAACAATAAAGAAATATCTGTCTGATCTAAAACAGGGTTCTCAGCTAATAACTGTGATGTACGGGCCAAACAAAAAATATAACCATAATGAACTTGTTCCCTTTCCGATAAAATGCGAACAGGTAAGGCATAAGCCGTTCTGTTGAATTGAAAGTCATAGGCACCATCGATAAGCATCGCCGCTGTTTCGGTGGCCACAATTGTTTGAATGATAGATGCTCTCTCTGCATCTGTGGCGTCCCTTTCAAGGGGGGCACTGCTTAGGGGATTCACGAAGAGGTGTCTAACTTCTGTTTGGGCGCCTGCAACCGTTTTAACGGTTTTCAAGCCCTGACTTTTGACGAATAAAGCTTCAACGAAAGTTGCTGCATTAGCATCACTCAAGTTAAACAAGACAAGAATGGTAAGTATAAAAATCATTTTTTTACACCTAAATAGAATTATACAATAAATGTAATCACCATTCTTTCTTTGTCAAGAAAATCTTTTTATTATTTCTCCATTAGATTCTGCACACTCTTTGTCATTCCCATGCCCCCTTTGTCATCCCCGTGAAAACGGGGATCCAGTTGTATTTCTTCTGGGCCCGCGCCTGCGCCTGCGCGAGGGTGACATCCTGCCTATTAATTAGAGAAACACCCATTAATCCGCCTTCAACGATATTACTCAGGCAATTGATCGAAGGAAAATTCCGACCCTTGACGAATGATATCAGGGATGGCGGCTAAATATGCATCCCTTTGTTCAGGATCTTTGATTAACCGAGATGCAATTGTTATCACCTTTTCTTGTTCTTGATCTAATGCCTTTTTTGCATCAGGCTTCGCTTCTTTTATAGCCTTTGATCGTTGTTCAAAAGTCATCGAGTATTGGTAATGGCGAAGCAAAGGGTTCAGCCTTTCGTCACCTGTGAGAAGTGTTTCTAAAAGAACAGGAGCCTGATTTTCATATAATCCATCCTTGTCTTCACCATCGTCTACGCCAATAATCTGAATCACCCGACGGATTATTCCATTTGCGTCAATTTCAAAAACGTCAGTCTCTAATGGAGAGTCGTCCCCATTACACGTACACTCAATTTGAAATCCATCTTTTAAAGCAGCTTTTAATGCATCACGATCGGGAATATTGGCAACCCATTCCCGGGCCCCCCACGGTGATAGGACCAGCTAGAACTTCACGCAGCTGAGCTTCTGTTGGCCAGATATTTGGTAATTTTTTGGCAGCTGCCACAAATTCTGCATGAGATAGCTCTGAACCCAGAAAATCAAGTCCGGCCGCCGCTGCGTTGGCTGACTGCAAAGAAAATGAGCAATAACCCATTAAAAACAGGCCACAAATAATCAACAATCTATTTTTCATCATAATCCTCAAAGTAATAAATTTATTCGTCATCTATAAAGTTTCTATTTTGTTTTCACACGTTCAAAAATTTCGCTTTTGCCTTCATTCATAAGATTAATGGCCGATAAAATGGCCTGCTGCCCTTGCACACCAAATTCGATATAGCCTTGATCATATTCCGAATAAATAGGGGTCAGGTCATACCCTTTGAATTCAAACTCGTCACCATTCCAATGCTTTAAGGGTACCCGACGATTTCTGTAAATCAACGTTAACCCCTGTTTGTCTTGTTGAATCTCGAACAAACCGTATACAGGGTTGGTGTACTTTCCAACGTAAACTTTTAAATCATGATGGGTGCGGGGGTTTTGCAAGCGATACGCATTTTTATATTGCTTATTTTTTGTACGAATTTCCTCCATCTTTTGCAGGTTTTCTTTGCTCCAGTCTTTGTCGCTTAAGTTTAAATACAAATCGAGAAATTTATTCCTTAGAGCCTCTGTCAGCATACTCACACGCATAGAACCAAAGTTTGAAAGAATAACAATTCCCAATTTTTGGTCTGGGATCAAGGTCATCAAACTTCTAACGCCAGAGAAGCCCCCCATGTGGTTAAGAAACGGGGTCTTAATAGAACCTTCGCCATAATATCCCAAAAACCAACCCATACCATAATGAATCTGGCTCATGCGTATAGATGGAAATTGAATATCATCAGGGCGTAAATTGGTCACCTGAATATGGGATGTACGCATTTGTTTTTGCTGTGCCAGCGACACCAAAGCTTTGCCATTCACCTGACCGTCATTTAAGTGGAAAGCCATCCACAAACCCAAATCGTGAGCGCAAGTGTTAACCCCAGTGCTGCCATTAAATAGATACATCTGGGGGGAAATTGGCATGGCAGTTACCTTGGTGCCGATAACATGGTGGGGTAAGGCCAAATTTGGTTTTGGTTTTTTTTGGAACCAACCGGTTATAGTTGCCCACAGTCCCTTTTTGGGTTGTTCAACAGGCCCAACGCTGGAATGGCTTAATGATAAAGGATTAAACAAACGTGTCTGAAAAAGCGTCGCTATGGGTTGGCCCGTGACTTTTTCCACAAGTTGGCTAGCAATACCGAACAGATGATTTTGATAACCATAATCTTGACGAAATGCTTTTTCGAACGGCAGCTGTGCAAGTCCTTGGCGAATTTCTTCGGCGCTGAACCCCAAATTCCAAAAAGTATCCCCTGAAAAACCCTTCAGGCCGCTTCGATGTGACAATAAATCACGGAGTGTAAATTGATTCGTAATGTCTGGGTCGCTGAGGCGAAAATCGGGCAAATAGGTCTTGACCGGTGTATCCCAGTCTAAAATACCTTCATCCACCAGTTGACCAATGACCGTTACCAAAAAATTCTTACTGAGCGAGGCAATGGGAAAAACGGTATAGGCGTCGACAACCTCTGGTTGGCCAACCTCTCTCACCCCAAAGCCTTTTTCGTAAACGATCTGCCCGTCTTTGACAATTACAACAGCAACGCCGGGGGCCTGCCATTCTGCCAAGGTCTTTTGAACATAGGCTTCAAAGGTTGGTAAAACATTGGTTAATTGGTCGCCACAGCAAGACTGAACGCTTAGCCACAAACTTACAAAGATAAAAAGAAAACGCATACTGCCCAATAATTAAGAAAATTTTAACCTTATTAAAGTATATATAAAAGTAAGTGAAAAACAATATTGTTGGATAACGGCGACCTGTTTTCTGACATTGGGAGACGATTATGACTTCGTTAAAAGGTACTATTTTAGGCTGTATAACTTTTCTTATCACTGTTGGCGTTGTCATAACGTACTTTAGCCAACAGGATCGGTATGCCTTATATTCGCAAGAAAAAGGCATTTTTGTCTTTGATCGCAAAACAGCAACACTGAATTACTGTGACGCGCAAACCTGCCAAATGATTCGGCCAAACATCCCTATGCAAGAGTCTGAGGTTGTCATGGCAGGCATTTCGGGCTTGCCAGGCCAAACTGCTATTGTTAATGGGTCAATTCCTGTTTCAGCACCGGCTATGGTACCTCAACAACAGGGGATAATGCGTTCTTCGATGGCGACCACTCCGCCAATGATGATGCAGCAGCAACCGATGACGACCATGATGCAGCCTGTGATGCCAGCTCAGACTGTGGCAGCGCAACCTGTAGCGGCAGCTGCACCGGCAGCGCCTGCCGCGGCCACACCGGCTAAACCAGCCGCTGATAAAGCTGACAAAAAAGATGATTCAGGTGATGACGACAAATCTTCTGATGACGCTAAAGATGATTCAGGTGATGACGACAAATCTTCTGATGACGCTAAAGGTGATGATGATGCCGGCGCTGATGAGTAATGGAATCTAACAGTAGGCTTGGTAAGGGTGTCTAATCAACTTTGGCAATACGCAAAATGTTGGTACCACCCGCCATTCCAAAAGGCACCCCGGCTGTAATCAGAATATGTTCACCTTTTTTGGTGAAGTTCTGTTTACAGGCCAAGTGACAGGCCGTTTCAACCATGTCAGAAAAACTAGTAATAGGGGGAATAAGAACCGCGTGCGCGCCCCATACCAATCCTAAAAATCGTGCCGTTTGCAAATTAGCCGTCAGGGCTAAGATAGGCGATTCGGGCCGTTCACGCGCAGCCCTTAAGGTAGTTGACCCTGTGTCAGAAAAAGTCACAATAACGGGTATCGCAATAATATGGGCAATTTGACGGGCCGAGGCTGTGATAGAATCAGAAACTGTGGAAAGGGGTTGCGGACGTGAATTATCAACCATTTGACGGTACACAGGATCGCGCTCTGTTTGGGTAATAATTCGATCCATCATCGACACGGCCTCCACGGGGTATTCGCCTGAAGCTGTTTCCGCTGATAACATCACGGCATCAACGCCATCATAAATCGCTGTGGCCACATCAGAAGCCTCGGCCCGGGTAGGTGACGGATTATAGATCATCGAATCTAACATCTGGGTTGCAACCACAACGGGTTTTCCCGCTTGACGGCAGCTGTGAATAATACGCTTTTGGATGCTGGGAACTTCTTCGGGTAGCATTTCTACGCCTAAATCACCACGGGCAACCATAACCGCATCACTTAAACGAACAATCTCATCCAGATACTGAATCGCCATAGGTTTTTCAAGCTTGGCTATAATCTTAGCGCGCCCTTTGATTAATTGCTGGGCTTCAAGAATATCTTCTGGTTTTTGCACAAAGGATAAGGCAACCCAATCAACCCCTAACATCAAACCAAAATCTAAATCACGACGATCTTTGTCGGTAAGGGCCGAAAGGGGAAGCATAATATCAGGAACATTAACCCCCTTGCGATTGGACAACTCGCCACCTGTCGTCACAATTGTTTCGATTGAATCAGAAGTATGGCGAACAACTTTCAGACGCAATTTACCGTCATCTAATAATAAATCTGTCCCCGTTTGAATGGCCTTAAAAATTTCAGGATGCGGCAAACAGACACGGTCTTGATTGCCAGGTTCAGGGTTTAAATCTAACCTAAAACCCTGATTCGTTTTTAAGTAAATCTTTCCTTCAGCAAATGTCCCCACACGAAGCTTTGGCCCCTGCAAGTCCATCAAAATCGTAATAGGGCGATTGAAATCGTGCTCTAGTTTGCGAAGGATCTCAAAGTTTTTTTGATGATCGCCATGGGTGCCATGGGAAAAGTTTAGGCGGAAAACATCCGCCCCTTTTTCAAGCAGAGTTTTAATAACCCCTTCGTTGCAACTGGCAGGCCCTAAGGTGGCAACAATTTTAGCGTTTCTCATTCGACGCACGGGAATCCCTTTTACTATACAGGTATGCAAAGTCTAAAATTTCCTTACCTTAGACGGAATACCAAGCCAGTTCAAGGTTTCCTGAAATCACAAAGAATTATCTGAAAGTAGCATATTGGTGATGGTAAATCCTAAAAGATTACTTATATAATCACCAGGTCTTCAGCCCACACGTAAATAAACCATGAGTTATCGCCATATCCTTCTTGCCTTATTGGTGGCCGTTGTTTGGGGCTTCAATTTTGTTGTCATCAAAATTGGGCTAGGCGAAGCACCGCCTTTTGCCTTCGCCTTTTTGCGATATATTTTTGCTGGTCTGCCCTTATTTTTATTTATTAAACGTCCTGCCATTTCCATTGGAATGCTTATTGCCATTGGATTAAGCATGGGGTTTGTTAAATTTTCCTTTCTTTTCGTCGGCGTTGATTTGGGAATCAGCTCTGGATTAGGGTCTTTGGTTCTGCAAAGTCAGGCTTTCTTTACCATTATTTTATCGCTCTTTGTGTTTGATCAACGACTAACCTGGAAGCAGGGTCTTGGGGTTTTCATTGCATTTTCTGGCATTTTCTTTATTGGGTTTGAAATGCACACGAAATCCAGCCTTACTGGTTTGGTTTGTGTTTTGTGTGCGGCTTTTTCTTGGGCAACGTCAAATATTTTAGTCAGAAAAGCCGGCCCCTTAGATTCGTTCGCCCTGATTGTGTGGACAAGCCTTGTCCCCCCCATTCCTTTGTTAATAATGAGCTATACGTTTGAAGGAGGAACCGAGACCTTTATCCGCATTTGGCAACAGTTGGATTGGACAGGCGTAGGGTGCATTTTATACATTGCCTGGGTGGCCACTTGGATTGGCGGAACAGCATGGGCCAAATTAATGCGTTTATATCCTCCCTCGACCGTGGCACCTTATTCGCTTCTTATTCCTGTGTTTGCCTTTTTATCGGGATGGTTGGTTTTGGGGGAAACGGTGTCTTTAAAAGTTATGATGGCATCATCTTTGGTATTTGTTGGCTTGGCCATTAACCAGTGGCCTTCTCGCCGTCAATCTTCTGTTGCTTCGTCAAATCAGAATGCATCACTGGATAAGAAAGCCGCCTAAAATTGTAATTAAATTTTTTATAAGTAGCGCTCAAGTGCTAGGTTGCTTTAAAATCGTTGGGGTGTGTACCCTTTTTAAAGTGATATGTTTGTGAGCAAGACGCGTTTTTTATACCTAATTATAATCAGTCTGACTTTGGTGGGATGTCGTGAGGTATTGAAAAAGGACGCTTTAGCACCGGAGATTACCAAGCGGGAAATGAAACAGCTAACCACACCTGTTGAATCTGCCAAAACACAACAACCACTGCCCAAAGTTAAAAACCAATTTGAAGATATCCCCGCCCCTTTCTTTCAACCTGTTTGCGTAAATCTCAGCGAAGCATCATCCCTTAAACCGGTTCTTATTGAGTTGGCCCGTCAGGCAAATATTGATTTGCAACTAGACCCAAAAATTGACGCACGGGTCGTTTTCTCAGCCAAAGACACGCCTTTTATTCAGGTTATTGAAAGCATTTGTCAGTTAGCCGGATTGCGGTACAAGGTCGTCAATCACAGCTTAAGAATCGAGATAGATTCTGCCTATGTCGAAAATTATAATGTGCAATTTTTGAATATTTCGCGCAGCAGTGAAAATCGCATTTCAATCGCCACTGATGTTTTTGCCGACTCCTCTAACCCCTCTGGCAAGAACGCACAAGATAACGGTTCAAACAGCGCCGTTAAAATTGCCGGCAACAATGATTTTTGGACTGAATTGGAAAGTAATCTTAAAATCATTCTTTCCCATGCCTCAAATTCAACCACAGGCCCAACAACTCCAGGAACCTATTCCTTACATCGCCAAGGGGGAATTGTTTCAGTTTGTGGAACCTCCAAACACCATCAGTTGGTCAAAAACTATTTAAATGTATTGTAACTACCCAGGTTTATTGTGGGCAGAACTGAGGATTTAGGATGGCATGAAAGATATTAAACCCCTGTTTGCGTCTCGTTGAGAGAAAGCCTCGAATTAGGCAAAAGACTTCGGCTCCTCGGGTTGTTCTGAATCC
>CAIVFQ010000124.1 GCA_903905285.1 uncultured Alphaproteobacteria bacterium | reverse complement strand
TGAACAAAACTTTAAACACTTTTTTCTTTCCCAACCTGGGTAGTTACAATTATTTAATAATAACTGTCGTAATTTACAATAGGGAGATTTGTTTTTTAAAATGGATGTTTTGTGAAGAGAATGTTTTATTTGGGGCGGCTTATACGTATGGCCCTTATTTTGGGAACTTCGTATTTCTCACCGAGTTTTGCCGAAAAAACAGATCCTGCTTTCAGAGTTTTTGAACCCACTGGAAACACCGAACCGTCAAAAGAAAGATACAATCAGAACGTTTTGATATCACAACCACAGATTTAGGAGACAACGTCCTGTTGTCAGTTCTTAATGGGGCCATCCCCTATACGTTTTGCTATGCTAAGGATCATGCTAAATTTGCGGGCACACCAACGGAATTTGAGGGAATCACTGGCAAATGGTTTGTTCTTGTCAACTTCCACAGCGAAGCTCCATTCAATGACTACCGAAACTTTGATCCCGTCAGAGATAGAGGAAAGCGCAGCCTTTGCTGGGGGACACCTTACGATAATGTCATCAGCTTTTCCGGCGGTTTGCACACATTAAACGATATTCTTGAGCGACTAGCCCTTCTCACTTCTTGGAGTGGTGGCACAGTAAGGCAATTTGTGTCCTTTATTTTTGTTCCGCCGGGAAGTGCTGTAAAATTCATGATAGGCTATGCAGCCCCCCAAGAAGGAAGACTCTCATCAAAAACAAAAGATGATGAAGCGATGGGCGCCGAATCAAGGCCCGGCCTTGGGATGCAAGTACGATGGGCTACGTTGCCGGACGGGACCATCATCCTTACGCTCCCTCTTTTTCAATTTGCAGATCACAGTCGTGAAGGCAAAAGAAAGGGGGGAGGCAGAGGAAATAAGAAATTCTCCCTTAGCAGTGTTACAAGTGCCGTTTTGGATGTTTACAAACGTAACTTCCCCAAGGGTGGCGCCATCTCGGACGATGTCATTGGCATTCTTTGTAACCCTTGGGAACGGGGACCCCTTGCCGAAGGGGTGAATCCTTGGGATCCAGAAGAACTCATTCGATACTATGCCGAGAAACCATACTAAGTTAAAGAGTCCGCCTCAGGGGCCATGATGGGAAATTTACTTACGCAAAATCTTTATTCAACAGACAGTCCAATTTCTGCTGCTAAGGCATTGGTTGGCTTTCCTTCCATTAAGGCGGCTACAAATTCGGGGTAACGGGGATGCGCTGGAGGGTTATGCCCTCCTTCATGCCAAAATAAGGGAACATCTTTTCTGGCGGCTTTTAGGCCCGTCATAAATTCCTGTGCATGAGCGGCAGAACAGCGCACGTCCGTCTTGCCATGCACAACGAATAGAGGTGCCGATAAAGAATCTTTTACTCTGTGAATGGGCATGATTCTGCGGGAATAATCTTCTATGCTGGCGTCTCCATCGGCTACGACATCATCGGGTAGGGCCAATGAAAAAATTAAGGACGGTGAAGCCAGGTTTACACATGCAGCATCAGCCACAATTGATTGGAATCTAAATTTTTCTTTAAGGTTGGCTTCTTTGTGCAATTCTGCCCAGCGTAGGGCAAATGATGTGGCAACGAATCCACCATAGCTGTGACCATATAAATGGACTTGGTCGATGTCTGGCATGAAACCTTTTGCTTGCGCATCGTAAAACACATGAAGCAGCTGATGTAAATTTCCGCGTCCCATTTCCCCAAGGCCTTTTTCAAAATGCCTCCAGCCATACCCTGTGCGTAAACTTTCTTGGGGAATGATCACCCCCCAGCCATGCAGGGTATAATGATGAATCATGTCGGCAAAGTCTCCTTCATAACGACTAGGGGGCCACCTTGCATAAGGATTACAGTTTTTTTGTTTCCAGCGACAGCGGGAGGAACGTAATAATAGGGCACATCATGACCATCAACTTTTACATTTTGAGTTTGTAGGGGCTGATGCAGCGGCAAGGATCTGTCCATACGATTATGCCACTCAACAGATACCTCTTCCCCGTGCAGCGTGGCTGTTCCCCCTATCTCTGGATTTTGGTGGAATTGAAACCTCGCTTCACAAACTTGATCATCCTCTAAATTGAAGTCTAGGACCCCAAAAGGTGCATCCGTGAAATGTCTGTCTTCTGCTGTCCATTTTGCGCGGAGCTTTTTAATAAAGCTGTCGTATTGTGCGGAGATCGCAGCATTTAAAAATGTCCATCCCACAACACCATCTTGGTAGTTTTTCAGAGCCACAATAACGTGAGGATCTTTTTGTGACGCAATAAAAACTACTTTTTGACCGGCAGCATCGACAACAGACACAGGAGTATTCATTACGTTTGTAGGTTCAAAAACCGATGCCTCCAAGTTTAAGAACTCTAATGTTAATCCACCATCGCTATATGAAGATCTGTATACCCTATCAGTTCCGGTTGAATCCACTTTTCTTAGAGATTGTTCCCAGGTTTTACCTTTGTGCAGCAAATGCCACTCTCCCTCTTTTAAAGTCCAATATTGAACCTTTCGTCCGTGGTTTGTTACATGTGTTGCAAACAAAAGGAGGCCCTGGCTATCAAATTCAACGTCGTCCCAATTTGTTATGGTTTCATGAGGTGGCAGTGCATCTTCAAGGGTATCTCCCACAAGTTTTTTTACGCAGGCTTTTCCGTCTAAACCTTTGTACAATAGATATTGAGTGGTGGAGTTAATGGAAAGGGGAACGATGCTGTCGGCCTGAGCAACGAAAAGCTGTCGTTCAGAATAGGTGGTTTCTCCAGACTTTCTGGTTAAAATCACGTATCTTTCCTGAGTAACAGTCAAGGGATCACAAAGCGCCGCTAAAACTCTCTCAGAAGAAGTCATAGCAAAATTCACAAAAATTCCCGAATATTGGGCCTGAATGAGTTTTTTTATTCTATCATGAGAGGACTCATTCTCATCTGTATAAGTGTCTTCCCGCTCAACTTCTTTTTCTAGATTTATGAGACTCCGTGCCAGTGTTCTGAAATTTGGGTGGCCATAAATATATGACAAGGGATTTTGATAATGAATTTGCCCAAGGGTTTTTTCAAAGGAAGGCTGAAAAAATGATACGTTGGTGGATTTCTTGAAATCATCAACAGAGTAGGGGGCCACGCCCGATGCTACTCTTAGGTGGCTATAAACCGCCGCGGCACACTCTTGCAGGGCTGTGAAGTGAGCAGTCTCTGTTGGTAAAGATTTTTCTTTTTTGGATTCTAACGATTTTATAATATGAAGCGGGTAATATTCATGAACCGTAGTCAGTCCAGAAACAACCCGGCCATAAACCCCTTTCAAACGATCAATAACATCGTCAGGCGTAGGTTCATCAGAAAACCCCCAGCGTCCTGCAAAAATTTGTTGCATGAGCTGATCGAATAAAGTGGGGATATAGAAATAAGCGTCTTTATCTCCAACACTTTTTCCTGAATAGGCTGTAAAAATTTTGGATTTGGTTTGGTCTAATAAGTCGATTAAATCAACAGTTGAGAATTGTCGTTGCGTAACCTGTTGATAAAAAACCGACCACGCACCGACATCTGGTTGATAAAAAAGCCTGTGCAGTTGTTCGTTATTTCCTGTGCGCATATGGCCAACAACCACATCTGCTAGTCGACTGCTGCTGTCAGGGGCGCCTGTTAAAGGCGATGCTGATTGATCATCCTTAAAGGTGTCGCTTAGCAACTTTGCAAGCTGTGATTGTCCGGCCTTAGGTTCTATGGCATGCGCATCTGTTGATGCCTGTGCCGTATATCCTTGAATGTTAACAAAGCTAACGCAGCCCAATAGCAGGGCTAAATTAAAAAATGAACGCATTATATTCTGTATAATTGAAGCAATAATGGTTTATTGTAGACGTTATTTAACAACATTCAATGGAGAATTATGAAAAACACCTTTGTGCCACATTCAAGCTGCAAGTGCAACACAGTGTAAATTTTCATTAAAGACCTGAAGAGGAGTTTTCCACATCAGTTTCTTTCTTGGAGTTTCATTGTAGTTTAAGATAGTTTCATCAAAGTCTTCTTGTGTCATATTTTTTA
>CAIVFQ010000123.1 GCA_903905285.1 uncultured Alphaproteobacteria bacterium | reverse complement strand
TGTTTTATCATTTAAGAAAATACTAATTTTCTTCGCGTCAGCAATCACATGATAGTTGGTCACGATAAAGGCTGCGTTTTCGTTAGAACGAATGATAAAACCAGACCCTAAAGATTGAACACGGCGGGGGCGCTCAAAATCAAAGAATTCACGAAACAACTCTTCCGGAACACCTGGAAACCCGCGGGGAATATCAATTCCACGATCTTTCATTTCGACAACCTGGGTTGTCGCAACATTAACCACAGCCGGCAAAGCCGATTCAGCGATTGCTGTAAACCCCTTATCTATGTCTATTAGGTGTTTAATTGATTCATCAACCACTTTTTCTGAAGCAGGCGGCGTGGCCTCTTTTTCTTTAGAAGGGCTGACCGGTTCTTTTTCTTTTGCAGCTTCTTTTTTTTCTTCCACAGGTGGTTTAACCGCCTCTGCGGTCGGCTTGCTTGCCCAAGCAACGGCCGTGGCTGAACATAAACCTATCATCATCACAGAAAGGGTTATCTTTCTTATAAATTGAAATAAATTAAGGTTTTTCTCTGGCAAAAACTCTCTTCTCACGTTTAAGACTCCATTTTAGGTATTTAGGTATTAATGTTTAGGCAAGCTGTTAAAGAAACTTAAAAGCTCATGGTCTGTTGACAAAATAAGGTTGGTCTCTGTCCCAAAGGCTTCGCGATAAATTTCCATAGTGCGATAAAAGGTATACAACTCTTTGTTTGAACCAAAGGCTTCAATGGCGATTTTTGTGGCTTCTGCTTCGCCTTCACCTCTTAAAACTTGGGCTTGCTGTTCTGCCTGGGCCAAAACAATGACAATTTCTTTATCGGCCTCGGCGCGAATTCCCAAAGCAGCCTCAGCACCCTTGGCCCGGTTTTCCATTGCAAATCGTCCTAGCTCGGCATTCATTCTGGCAAAAACAGCATTTCTGTTCTCAACAGGTAATTCTGTTCTAATAATACGCACATCCACGATTTCAATTCCTAAGGGTTCCGCCATCGCACGAACCTCTTGTTCAATTTGGTGCATGATTCCAGACCGATCGGCGCTTAACATGGCTCGCAAGGGAATTTTACCTAAAACGTTTCTAACAGAACTGCTGATCAATGCTTCCAAACGCATTTGCGCCCCAATTTCAGAGGCAGGCTTAATCGTTCTAAAAAACAAGAGCGGATCACGGATGCGATAGCGCGTATAAGTATCAACAACCAATCTTTTCTGATCACCCGTCGTAATGTGAATAGACGGTAAATCATAGTCTAGAACACGTTTATCGTAATAAGTCACCTCTTGAATCAAGGGGATTTTAAATTTCAAACCCGGAGTCGTGTGAACCTTACGCCATTCGCCAAACTGCAAGACAATGGCCTGGCTTGTTTGATCAACAGTAAAAATACTACCACTGAGTGTCACAATGATGAAAAGTAAACCACCTATAAGGAATAAGGGAAGCCGCGCGAGTGTCATAAAAATTACCTTTTTCCTTTTTCCGTATTAACGTTTGCTGACGACGTAACTTCATTGGCTTTTTCATCAACAACAGCGGCTTTTGGTCCTGCTTCAATTGCTTTATGAGGATGAAGATTTATGTAAGGTACCAAGCCTGTGCCTTTCCCCCCTGCAACACCAGCACCCACAATGGTCTTGTTGGCTTTGCTGAATACTTTTTGCATCGTCTCAAGGTAATACCGTCGCATCGTAATTTCTGGATTTAGCTTGTAAGCTGAGGCAATAGCATTAAACCGCGAGACTTCACCCCTAGCCTGGGCAACGATTTGTTGTTGATACCCCTCAGAGGCCTTAACAATTTCGGTGGCCCTTCCTCTGGCACGGGGAAGTTTATCATTACGGTAAGCTTCGGCCTCGTTGCGCAAACGATCGGCGTCCACCAAAGATGCCTGCATATCGTTAAACGCCTGAACAACCTGGACAGGAGGTTCAACCCTTTGTAACTGGACACTGACGATTTGAACACCAGCTTTATATATATCTAGAATTTTTTGTAGCAAATCTTGCGACTTGCTGCCGATTGTTTCGCGACCTTCGGTCAAAGCCAAACGCGCTGTCGTTTGACCAAGAACTTCACGAATGGCGCTTTCAGCGGCAACCCTTATGGTGCCTTCAGGATCACGCATGGTAAACAAAAACTCAGAAATATCTTTGATTTTCCACAGGACAGTATAATTGGTGTGAACCATATTTTCATCACCAGTCAAAATCAGATTTTGCTCTTGGGCATCGGTTGCGCTGCGACCATTCTCGGTTTTTAAACCGCCATCAATTTTATTAAGGACAGCAACATTCCTGATCAATTCAATCTCTATCGGGCTTGGTAAACGATACCGTAGACCCGGTTGACTAATACGAACCACCTCTCCAAAACGAAGAACAACCGCCAGTTCACCTTCTTGAACCCGATAAAAGCCAGAACTTAACCAAAAACCAACGATCACCAAAAGGGCAACGAAAATAACAGCAACCCCGCCCTTTCCCGCCTTGAAAGGAGGATTATTATTGGATCCCCCTTCTTTTTTTTTGTTCCACAAGTCTTGAATTTTATCAAAGAAGTCATCTACCGCGTTACTATACTGCGGTGGATTCTTTTGGTTACGCCGACTCTCAAGAGAATGGATATTATTTTCCGTCTTGTCAGAATCTTTCTTAGCTTTTTTCTTTGATACGTCTTCATCACTCGCCCAAGGATTTTGGGGTAGATCGTCGCCTGGTTTATCTTGATCATCAGAGGTCATGTTTAACTTTGCAGGTTGAAGGGCTTTTGCTATAACTCTGATCACTATAGCGAATGTCTTGATGACACTCAATGGGGGTTTAATGAATCAGATTAAGAAGATTTTAGGTGTTAAGTTTGTGGTGGCCATCGCGTCTGGAAAAGGCGGTGTTGGAAAATCAACCACAGCTGTCAATTTAGCCGTTTCACTGGCCAATCGGGGGTTGAAGGTTGGCTTGCTGGACGCTGATATCTATGGCCCTTCTTTGCCAAAGATGATGGGAATAAACCAAAAACCCGAAATAACCGCCGACAAAAAATTGATTCCCTTAGTGGCCTACGGGGTGTCTTGCCTGTCCATAGGATTTCTAGTCCCCGAAGAATCACCAGCAATATGGCGGGGCCCGATGGTGCAAAGTGCCTTGAAACAATTACTTCATGGCGCGGCGTGGGGATTACATCATGACAACGACCTGGATATTTTATTTGTAGATATGCCCCCTGGAACCGGCGATGCGCATTTAACGTTGGCTCAACAAGTCACTCTAAGTGGGGCTGTTATTGTGTCAACCTCCCAAGATATTGCCTTGATTGATGCCCGCAAAGGCCTGTCCATGTTTCAGCGGGTTAATGTCCCCATCTTGGGTTTGATTGAGAATATGAGCCAGTTTGCTTGCCCTCAGTGCAACCATATTACCCCTATTTTTGGACACGGGGCAGTAAAGGCAGATGCCCAGAAATTCAATGTTCCTTTTTTAGGAGAAATACCGATTGACTTAAAATTGCGCCAAAGTGGCGATGAAGGTCGTCCGATAACAGCCTTTGAACCTGATGGCCTTATCAGTGGTATTTATTCACAAATAGCAGAAAAAGTTTGGGGTCAATTGATTTGATTATCTTTTCCCCAATCTTGCAGGCAAAAACTATCTGACATAAACTCAAAGAACCTAGGAAACATCTAAGCCGTATAAAAATGCCGATTAAAACCTTTGCCCTCCACAATAAAAAGTATGCCTACTACGCCTTAGAAGACCTGGTGCCCTCTGAAAAAATGCGGCGACTTCCCTACTCTATCAAGATTCTGTTAGAAAATTTATATCGCCATGGTTATGAAGATATACAGAACCTTCAAAACATTTCGTTTTATCCAAGCCGTGTTTTGATGCAAGATTTCACAGGCGTTCCCGCCATTGTTGACCTGGCCGCCCTTCGTGATGCGGCGAAAAAACAAGGACGCGACCCGCACAAAATTAATCCTTTAATTCCCGTTGATTTGGTTATTGATCATTCGGTGACGGTTGATTATTACGCGAATGATAAGGCCTTTGACAAAAATGTTTCCAGGGAATATCAGCAAAACCAAGAACGGTATCGTTTTTTAAAATGGGGTCAGGAGACCTTTGAAAACTTTCGCGTGGTTCCCCCAGGTACGGGCATTTGTCACCAAGTAAACCTAGAATATTTGGCGCAGGTTGTGTGGCAAAAACCTCAATCTGATGGCACAATCTTATTGTATCCTGATACTTTAGTGGGAACAGACAGCCATACCACCATGATCAATGGCTTATCTGTTTTGGGATGGGGTGTTGGCGGCATAGAGGCCGAGGCAGCCATGCTGGGACAACCTTTGTCTCTATTAATGCCCACCGTAGTCGGCGTTCACCTGAAAGGGCAACTGCCCCCGGGATCAACCGCTACTGATTTGGTTTTAACCCTTACACAACTTTTAAGGCAAAAGGGCGTAGTCGGTAAATTTGTTGAATTTTATGGTCAAGGATTAGATCACTTAACGCTGCCCGACCGCGCCACCCTAGCCAACATGTCCCCAGAATATGGCGCCACGTGTGCCTTTTTCCCAACCGATCAAGAAACATTAAATTATTTAAAGTTAACAGGCCGAAACGAAGACCATATCGCTGTGGTTGAGGCTTACAGTAAAGCCCAAGGCTTATGGCGTGACCCTGATTGTGTTCCTGAATTTGATGCCACATTAGAAGTTGATTTGGCAACCATCGAACCCAGCATTTCCGGGCCCAAACGTCCCCAAGACCGCATACCATTAAGCCAAGTTCCCATGATTGCACGGGGAATGGCTCATGCTTCATCAGGCACCACCCTAAGGAACCATGACGTCGTCATCGCCGCCATCACCAGTTGCACCAATACCTCTAACCCAATGGCCATGATTGGGGCTGGATTATTGGCAAGAAAGGCAAAGGCTTTGGGGTTAACTGTTAAACCCTGTGTTAAAACATCCCTCGCCCCCGGATCAAAAGCCGTCAGTGATTACCTACAACAGGCAGGCCTAATGCCTGACTTAGAAGCCTTAGGGTTTTATCTAGTAGGATACGGCTGCACAACCTGCATTGGTAATTCGGGCCCGCTAAAGCCAGAGATCACCAAGGCCATAGAAGAAAACGACCTGACCGTCAGCAGCGTGTTATCGGGCAACCGTAACTTTGAAGGGCGCATTCACCCCTTGGTTAAAGCCAATTATCTGGCATCACCTATGTTAGTGGTCGCCTATGCCTTGGCCGGGACAACACTGATTGATTTGACGCAGGAGCCTTTAGGGAATGACATTTATCTTAAGGATATTTGGCCCACCTCAGAAGAGATTCAAACCCTTATCGACCAATCGTTAAGCCCTGAACTGTTCAAAAGAAACTATGAAAATGTTTTTAAAGGTGATGACGTTTGGCAAGCCATTCCTTGTGAAAACTCGGTGACTTATCCATGGGACGATAACAGCACCTATATTAAGAAACCACCGTTTTTAGACAGCCCCTTACCAACCAGAGACGACATTCACCAAGCCCACATTTTAGGCATATTTGGTGACAGCATCACCACCGATCATATCTCCCCCGCCGGCAGTATTCGACCGAACAGTCCCGCTGGAGAATACCTATCAGCACGCGGCGTCGCCATCACCGATTTTAATTCTTATGGATCGCGCCGGGGGCATGATGAAGTGATGGCCAGAGGAACCTTTGCCAATATACGCCTGCAAAATGAAATGGTTCCCGGCAAAACCGGTGGATTGACTTTATATAACGGTGAGGTTGTGACCATTTATGAAGCAAGCCGTCATTACAAGATGACTGACACACCGTTAGTGATTATCGCCGGCAAAGAATATGGCAGCGGATCATCCCGCGATTGGGCAGCCAAAGGCCCGGCTTTGTTGGGGGTAAGAGCCGTCATTGCCGAAAGTTTTGAGAGGATTCACCGATCAAATCTAGTAGGCATGGGAATTTTGCCCTTAGAATTTACCGACAGCCAAACCCGCCATGATTTGAATTTAAATGGCACAGAAACAATAACGATAGAGGGAATGAATACGTTAGGTGTTGGTGGATTTTTAAAGGTTATTGTTTGTTTCTCTGATAGCAGTGAACAAGAGTTTAAAGTCAAATGCCGCATTGATACCCCAGACGAGCTGAGTTGTTTTAACCAAGGCGGCATTCTTTGTTCGGTGGTGAG
>CAIVFQ010000122.1 GCA_903905285.1 uncultured Alphaproteobacteria bacterium | reverse complement strand
CAGTGACGAGATCATCAATAACTACATCGACAATCATACAGATGCTCACAAAACAGATAATTTGCATAACTTATCTTTAGATTGACCGCGACTTCCAGTCTAGATAGCAACCTGCCAGCTTCAGCTGGCTGTCATTGAGTGTTCAAATAGGATCAAAGATTAATTAATTTACAGGTGTGTTCTTGTTTTTTTTAATTTTAGAGAAACATTTTTACACGTTATTCCTTAAATGAATTTCCAAAACCAAGATTTAATTGTTTTTGAAGCGGAGAGAGGAGAAGTTAGTATCAATGTTTGAGATAGATAAGGATACATTTTATCTTAACCTCAATGTCTCTCGTCATTTAAAAAATATTTTAAAGAGGAATAATTAGACGCTTGAAGGGCATATTATTATGGCTCTAAAAGAGTCTGCGCCTGATCTTGAAAGGTTTTAATGGACACGCTAAAGTCTTTGATATTATTCTTCGTGTTCTCCAAAAAATTCGTCCGCGAAGACATTAGATAAGACGCTCATACAGACCAGCAAAAAAATGAAAAGATAATGGAAAATTACACGCTGTTTGATTCTAACGAATGCCATTGTTAAAAGAGCCCCCGGGGTGTCTCCTCAGCAATTTTTATCTCTACAATTAAGGAAGTCACATGTCTCTTAAAACCGGCAACCTTTTTGAAAAACTTTCTTCCAAAACTCGACCTTTGGCTGATCGTTTGCGCCCACAGGCTATCAATAAAATTATCGGTCAAGAGCATTTATTAGGGGAAGGACAACCCTTAAGACGATTATTAGATGCAAGAAAATTGCCTTCGATAATCCTATGGGGACCACCAGGGTGTGGAAAAACGACGATTGCCCCCTTATTGGCTAAAGAAGTTGGACTTGAATTTGAAGCCGTCTCTGCAATTGTGGGAGGAGTGGCGGATTTGCGTAAAGTATTTGAATCCGCTAAAGAGCGAAAAGCCATGGGCAGAGATACCCTTTTATTTGTGGATGAAATTCATCGTTTTAACCGGGCCCAACAAGATGTATTTTTGTCATCTATTGAGGAAGGAACAATTATTTTAGTAGGGGCTACCACAGAAAACCCTTCCTTTGAGTTAAATGCAGCTCTTATGTCGCGTTGCCGTTTACTCATTCTGAATCGATTAGATGAGAAAAATTTAGAAACTCTGCTTAAAAGAGCCGAGGATCAAGAGGGGAAAAAATTACCTTTAACCAGTGAAGCCAGAGAAATTTTAATTAGAATGGCTGATGGAGATGGACGAACCATTCTCAATTTTGTAGAAAGCCTGTTTTTATATCCTGAAAGTTCCCTTTTAGATTCGCCTGGGTTAACAGAAGCCATTCAAAGACGCGCCCCTATTTATGATAAGGCTCAAGAGGGGCATTATAATCTTATCAGTGCACTCCATAAGTCAGTTAGGGGGTCTGACCCTGATGCTTCTCTTTATTGGTTTTGCCGAATGGTGGATGCTGGTGAGGATTTATTATTTATAGCAAGAAGGCTAGTGAGAATGGCGGTAGAAGATATAGGCTTGGCGGATCCAAGGGCTCTTCCTCAAGCTATTGCCGCTAAAGAAGCCTATGAATTTCTAGGGTCCCCTGAGGGAGAACTCGCTTTAGCCCAAAGTGTCATATATTTAGCGATGGCTCCTAAATCCAAGGCAGCTTATGTTGCTTACAAAAACGCATTGCAGACAGCTAAAGATCTTGGTTCTATTCCTCCCCCTAAACATATTCTTAATGCCCCTACCGGCTTGATGAAAGGTTTAGGATATGGAAGGGACTACTTGTATGACCATGACACAGAGGAAGGTTTTTCCGGACAGAATTATTTTCCTGAAGGAGTTGAACGCCATTCTTTCTATCAACCTAAAGGCCGTGGGTTCGAAGAAGGGGTTTTAAGGAGGTTGAAAGAGCTTGAAAATTCAAGAAAGAAGAAGATATAAAAAAACTAATGCGTTCCCGTCGAAAATTTTTTATAAGATCCTAAATTGAACGAAGTACGTTGCCAGTAGTAGCCATTTTTGAACAAGTGCTAACTCAGAACGAATATTTATGGGAGGAATATTCACAGGACACGTACCAGTTCCGGTAAACTTAAAACACATTATTAGTCAGAGGCCAGTTTTTCTTCCTTGGCAAACTCATTGAGTTCTGCTTCAATTTCATCAGTGGTGGGTAGTATTTTCTGAAGCTTAGCGGGTAAAGTTTTTAAAATCTCATATCGAATGCCCATTGGGCTTTCAATTCGTCCAAGGGCGTATTCTGCGTGCGCCACGAGGTGCAAGTAAGCCAGACTCTGGAAGAAGAGCAGTCATAGAAGTGCCAACCTAGCCTATGTATCGAGTCTTGGGCGGATTTCGGAAAAGAAAGATTTAAGTGTAGACAAAAAAATATTATAGGCCGTAAGGCTGAAGTGATTGAGTCCCGTTAACCCCATATGCAATGCCCTAACACCGGTCTTGACCGGGGAAATCCCTTTCTCAAATACCTGCACCAACCCTGCCAATGCTTCTATCTTCCACCTTTTCACCACGCGTGGATGCAAATCATATTTCTTCGATAATTCAGATATCTTCCCTTCTTCTCTTATCACTTCACTGGCTAATTTTTCTTTAAATACTGAACTGTGTTGCCTGGCTTTCATCTTTTCTCAGTCCTCTTTTTTTACTTATTTTAACAAAAAAAGGCTCTCAATAACTGGACCAGTTGTAAGGGGGCATTATATTGAAATCGTAGCCGATTTTGGATAACGCCGTTTGTTTTGGAAGATCTGTATTCAAAACACAAAAGATCGTCCCGTTCAGGATTATCATTGTGAAATTCAAGGTTTACATGTTATATTCATCCCGAAAGGGTTGATTTATCATGCAGCAAACAAAAATACAAAAACTTGGCCAGATGGCACGCAAGGCTCGAAAAGAGCAGGGTTTGACCCAAGAGGAACTTTCAGCCGCCTCAGGCGTCGGTGTTCGGTTTATTCGTGAATTGGAACAAGGAAAGGAGTCTTGCCATATTGGTAAGGCACTGATGGTTGTTAGTATGCTTGGTTTAGATATCCAAATCGATGGGAAAATCCTATGAGAGATAAAACGCTGAATATATATTTGAATGGTGTTTTGGTTGGTAAACTCGTACAAGGCCAATATGGCCGTCTGTCATTTACCTACGCGCCTGAATTCCTAAATCAAGCAATCACAGGGATATCACTCTCTTTACCACTACAGGAGAAACCCTTCGAAGATGGTGTCGTAAGGGCTTTTTTTTCCGGACTATTACCAGATGAAAAGATAAGACAAAGGCTGGCCGCATATTTAGGATTATCAAACAGAATCCTTTTGCTCTGTTGGAGGCAATTGGAGGGGAATGCGCCGGTGCTTTATCCTTATATCCCGAAGAACAACGACCACCAAGTCATACCGAGGATGATATAGAAGTTCTTGACGATGCCAAGTTGAGGGATATTCTGGAGCTTCTTAAAAAACACCCCCTCCTGGCCGGCGAAGACAAAATGAGACTTTCTTTGGCTGGTGCTCAGGAAAAGATGGCAGTTGGATTTCAAAATGGCAAGGTGGCCTTGATTAAAGGAGTAACACCAACGACACATATTCTTAAACTTTTGATCGAACACGTGACAGACAGCGTTTACAACGAACTGTTTTGTATGCGTTTGGCCAAAAAAGTTGGAATATCAACACCAACAACAACTCTCCATTTTGTTGGGGACATCCCCTGCTATATCGTTGAAAGATATGACAGGGAAAGAGCCAAGGATGGATCTGTTACACGGATTCATCAGGAAGATTTTTGTCAGGCGATGGGGATTTCCCCAGAGATAAAATATGAACGTGAAGGAGGGCCAAGCGTTGAGAGCTGCCAAAATATTCTTTCTGTTCATTCAGCTAAACCGGCTGCTGATCAACTTCGTTTACTTGAGATGATAATTTTTAATTACCTGATTGGTAATGCCGATGCCCATGGTAAGAATTTCTCCTTGCTCTACAAAGGGACCAAGCCGGAACTGGCACCAGCCTACGATTTATTAAGCACAGCCGTGTACCCTAATCTATCTGAAAAAATGGCAATGAAAATTGGTGGGAAATATAGGCCAGAAGATGTTTTTATGCGTCATTGGCATCGTATCGTTCCAAACACAAAAGCCGCCAAAACTAATATTGAGAAACAGCTGCATAGACTGGCAAAACATACCCTTGAACAAGCATTAATCCTTAAAGAGGAATTTCATAAAGACGGCCTAAAATTCCCGGTAGTTGATGATATCTGCACATTGATTGGTGAGAGAAGTAAGAGAATTTAGGTTCTGTCGCAAGTTTTTTTAATGAACGAATTGGGGGTTACTTTTGGACACAATTATGATGCCAGGGCATAGAACTGTTTCCAAGCCGGTAAGGCCTCGACCACACTCTGTCCTTTTCGAAGCATGT
>CAIVFQ010000121.1 GCA_903905285.1 uncultured Alphaproteobacteria bacterium | reverse complement strand
GGATTCAGAACAACCCGAGGAGCCGAAGTCTTTTGCCTAATTCGAGGCTTTCTCTCAACGAGACGCAAACAGGGGTTTAATATCTTTCATGCCATCCTAAATCCTCAGTTCTGCCCACAATAAACCTGGGTAGTTACAATATTAATTTATTGAGAAGAGGGTCTCTAGGATTTTTTCTGGCATCGCCGCTGCACAGCAAAGGCTATCAACAAATAAGCCACAAGCCCTGCCAGAGACAACGTATTCCAAATTGTTACTGACACCCCCAGAATACGCCAATTGACCTGGTCGCACCGCACAAGGGTAGATGTCTGGATGCTTTGACGAATAAGGGCAATTTTTTCCTGCGGCGTTAACCCCTTATCATGGACACCGCTAGGCGTAGAATGGTTTTGACAAACGGAAGGTGCCTGCCACCATTTTTGTTCAACCCCAACGTGGAAAGAACTAAGGCCCAACGCTGCAATGACTGACAGAAATTGTAAAGCTTTCAACCAACAATTTTTGGGGCACACAACCAATAATAAACTGATCACCAGCACAACCCAACAGATGTAACGCAGGTAAACACACAAGCTGCAGGGCTTAATATGATAAACCAGCTCGGCCATAAAGGCCGCCATCAACGATAAACAAATAAACAAAAGGACAGCGAAATTCACGTTCTTTTGTTGCGAAAAAAGTGTACAGCCCATCAGCCCAAAAACTTAAATATGACAAACCCTAATACGATTATGCCAAGGGTTAACGTTAAGAACAACCCCAGATATCGCTCTATCCACTGACGCGCCCAAGGCCCGCACCACCATAACAGGCCCGACAAAAGATAAAAACGAAAGCCCCTGGCGATTATTGATGCCGCCAAAAATGTTTTTAAATCAAATTGAGCCACACCACTGGCAATGGTCACCAATTTATAGGGAATAGGGGTTAACCCTTTTAACGCAATAATCCAAAACCCCCATTCGGCAAACCCTTGATGAAATTTTTCAAAGGCAGCTGATAAATTATAGGTGTGAATGACCCATTCGCCCAAACTGGCGTACAGATAATAACCAATCGCGTACCCCAACAACCCGCCCACAACTGACGTGACGGTACACAAAGCCGCCAGACGCCATGCCTGATTGGGATGAGCCAAGATCATAGGAATCAACAACAAATCAGGTGGCAAAGGGAAAACTGAACTTTCAGCGAAAGAAAATATACACAACAGCCAAATGGCCTGCGGTGTATTGGCAGAAGCCAAGGCCCAATCATACTGACGGCGCAGCCAACCTGACTTAGGCTTGGTTGGTTCTGCTTCGGTTAAAGCCTGCGGAATAATAGCCATACTATCTAATTTTGTTTTCCTGATAACGGGACCATAGCACGCTTGACCCTAAAGCGCAAAATTGATTTGACAAAGCTTGGTAAATGTGGAAAATAACCGTTAATTATTAAAAGTTTATTTCATGACTTACAGGCTAAGATAAATGACAAAACGCGTTGCCGCAAAACACAAAATTGACCGCCGATTGGGAGTAAACCTCTGGGGTCGAGCAAAAAGTCCTTTCAATAATCGTAACTACGGACCCGGTCAGCATGGTCAACAACGATCAAAGCCTTCTGACTACGGTATCCAGTTAAGAGCCAAACAAAAATTAAAAGGATATTACGGAAATATCGGCGAAAAGCACTTTCGTCGCCTTTATCAAGAGGCTGTTCGCCGTCGTGGTGACACGTCTGAGAATATGATTGATTTGCTAGAACGTCGCTTGGACGCTGTTGTTTACCGCATGAAGTTTGTGGCAACTGTGTTCGCAGCTCGTCAAATAGTAAACCATGGTCATATTGCCGTTAATGGCAAACGCGTTGACATCCCATCTTATCGTTTAAAGGATGGTGATGAACTAAGTATCCTTGGCGATATGAAAGACAACGTCAACGTTTTAGCAGCTTCTCAATTGGGTGAACGGGATGTTCCGGACTATATGGAAGTTGACCATAAGGCCATGAAAGGTAAGTTCATTCGCGGACCAAAGTTTGCTGATGTTCCTTACCCCGTTCAAATGGAACCTAATTTGGTAATCGAGTTTTATTCTCGCTAATCTTTCTTTTTGTTCCTTGTAAAAATTCACCCCACTTTTCAAAATGGAAAGTGGGGTTTTTTATTGTGACTTGCTAGTATCCTAAATCTTATCCTCCTTAAGTCTTGCAATAAGGGCATCATATGCCGCTTGGTTTTCTTTCAGGTAATACCCTGTGTGTTTCTGCAAAGCATTTAAGTTAGATTCACTTGCATCAAATAGTGATCCGTTAGCACTTGGAATAGGGGGATTCATACGGGTGTAGTTTCCAACAATTAAGTCCGTAGCATATTCATCACGATCTGAGGACAGAACGTTTAAACCAAAGTCAAGCCCCCGAGTTAGAAAACTAGATAGTACTGCTGCCCCTTTAAAAAAACTGGCATATCCTGATTCCCCTATAATGCCATTCCCCAAAGACACAACTTCAAATTGTTTTGCGTGCGGATAAAGCTTTCTAGCTTGAGAGATAATAAGAGTTGTCGGATTATTGCAGCCTATTCCACCATCTGCCAGAAAATATTGGCTACTAGGGGGGGCATTAAAACTCACAGGAGCCACTAAACGGGGAGAAAAAGCGAAAGGTGCGGCGCTGCTGGCTAGGATCACGTCTCTTGTTAAAAATATTTCTTTTTTATCCCAACTGCAAAAAGGTTTTGTTTTTCCGGCCAGAATATCAAAGGTTACAGCGACGGTTGGAATAATCGATTGATCAAAAGTCGTACGACCGCAATTATCATCAACCATTTTTTCTAATGCGACCGTATCATAAATTGACCCGATAGGAAGGCGCCGACGAAAAATATTAGGACAATCTTTATAGAACAGATCAATGGCCTCCTGAGCTTTCAAACGGGGAGTCTTACTACCCTCCTTTGGCACAGTTAATCCTGCAGTTAAGACGCATCCTACCGATGTCCCCCCAACCACATGAAACAACTCAGCAATAGGTTTTTCTGTTTTTTTTTCAATATCAGCTAGTATTGTTGCAGGAATGATCCCCCTGACAACACCGCCATCAATCGATAAAATACGAACTATTTCGGGACTTTTTTCTCCACCCCCTAACCCCCCGTTCCCTGCAGAGACAGATGTACTTTGAAAACCAGCAACGCAAAAGGCAGTCAAGTAAATAATATCTTTATATTTTATAAAATCGAACATTCTAAACACCAAAACTGTAATTTTAATAATGTTTTTGAATATACAATTAATGTGTTAATTTTTTATTAAAGAAAGACTTGTGAAAAATTAAACCTACTGCGTAAGTCGAGGC
>CAIVFQ010000120.1 GCA_903905285.1 uncultured Alphaproteobacteria bacterium | reverse complement strand
TTTGTAAAATTGAGCTACTCTATTAGGTAAGGACTCTCGTAATCTATGAAATTCTGAAAGGAAGCATTTTATGGCCAGATCAGCCATCCATTTACTCAAGACCACCATTCCGATGCTGTGTCTTACCAGTTTATTTAGTCAATTGAGCTATGCAAAAAATACGTGTTCACTTGATGCACAGTCTCCTATGAATTCAACTGCACAATCTCACGTAACCTCACCAGTTAAGGAGTCTCAAACAGACATTGAGTGGGAAAAAGACAATAACCCTTGGGATAACGTCCCCAAAGACAACCATCGTATTGAAATTAGTAAAGGATGGAAACTTCCAAAGAGCAATACATGGCTTACAATTGGTGGGATGGCGAAACTTGATGGCTACCATGACATGGATTCTGCCAGTGGAGACCCGTTTGAAGCGTACCATATTGCCCCTAAAAGCTCGATTTCTTCACGTGTTAACCACAACACAAAACTACTTGTGCGTCAAAGTAACATAAATATTTCGACCATCAGCGAAACAAGGGTTGGCGAAATCAAGACATTCCTTGAAGGTGACTTTGCTGCCAACAATTATTTCGGCAACGGAACAATTGCAAACCGCCATTATATTTCTTTAAACAGCATCTGTTTCCGATTAAGAGAGGTTTACGTGGAAACAAGTGGCTTCTTATTTGGCCAAACTACAACAACCTTCTCTGACCGCGAAGCAGTCGGTTATACCCTGGTTCACAATGGTGTCACTGGCCACAGCGCGTTGCGCTTACCGATGGTTCGATACACTTGGTATAACCCTTTCTGGGTACCTGAAAATGGGTCTACCCGTTTAATGATTGGTGCTGAAGCAGGAACAACAGATTACTCACAATACTCCGGACTGAAGCCAAGAGGTCCAGGTCAAGTTTATGCTGTTGACCAGTTAGAAAACGATGCGCGCATTGTACCACAAAGCCGTGGTGTTTCACCTTTACCCAACTTTACTGCCCAATTACGATTCGAAAAGAAAGGTTTAGGGCACATTGCTTTCCGTGGATTGGCCCGTTATTTCACCATTCGCCCTGACAAAACCACTACCATCAAAGATATGGGCTGGGGTTTAGGTGTATCCACGCGGCTATTTGTAACAAAATATGATTCAATCTTCTTTAACTACAGCGCCGGCAGGGGTATTGGGCACTATATTTTTGATTTACCTTGCCAATCTTTGGCCTATAATGTGGAAACAAAAACGCATGCGGTTCAATTCGCGCAAGGTATTATCCTTGGATTCGAACATTACTGGACGGATCATTTAAGGTCAAACGTAATTGCTGGTGTTAGCCAAGTTAACAATGCTCGCTTTTTAAAGGACGCTTTAAGGTCTGCAACAAACGCCAGAGCTGCCAATGGAATTACCCCTGCCTATGACAGCTTAGCACTCGATAACATTGGCTTATATCAAGATGATATTGCCTTCGTTAACCACCGCATCCAACAAGTCACCGTTAACTTAATGTACAAACCAACAGCTGCCTTAGAAATGGGTGTTGAATATACCCATGCAAAACGAACTACGATAAGTCGCCAGCACGGCATTGCCAAACGATTTCAGGTATCATTCATTTACCGCTTCTAAATCTTGTTCAAAAGATTTCTCAAGAAACCCCGCTTCGGCGGGGTTTTTTTGTTATAACGCGGCCAAAACATTCTGAAAGTGGTCAGTAACTTTAACTTTTCGCCAAACCTTTTGAATATGAAAATTCTCATCAATTAAAAACGTTGATCGTTCAATACCAAAGTATGTTTTTCCATACATCGACTTTTGTTTCCAAACCGCATAAGCCTCGCAAACCTTACCATCATCGTCCGTTAACAAAGGAAAGGTTAACGCATATTTGGCCTTGAATTTCTGATGGCTGGCGTTACCGTCACGCGATATGCCTAAAATAATGGCACCCTTAGCCGCAAATTCTAACTGATGATCACGAAAGTCACAGGCCTGTTGCGTACAACCTGACGTGTCATCTTTAGGATAAAAGTACAAAACAATCTTTTGTCCCTTAAGTTGGGATAGCGTAACAAGATTGCCGTTATCAGCTATTAAACTGAAATCCGGCGCTTGGGTTCCAACGTCTACAAAAACATCCATAAGCTGACTCCTAAAAACAGGGGTAATAAAATAACACACGACCAAATCATATACCCTATGAACCCAGGCATAGGAATACCACTTTGTTTGGCAAGGGTACGCACCATAAGGTTGGGCGCATTACCAATATAAGTTATGGCCCCCATAAATACAGATCCCAGCGATATCGCCATTAAAATAGAGGCCTGAGAGGTCATAAGGGTTTGCGCATCACCACCAGCCATTTTGAAAAACAATAAATAAGTGGGAGCATTATCCAAAAATGCCGAAAAGGTGCCCGTTAACCAAAAATAAACCAAGGCAGGGGATGGGCTGTGGTGTGTTAACTCTAAAATTTGCGCGAAGGGCCCTGATTCAGCAGCTTTCAACATCAAATTGACAGGAATGATCGTCACAAAAATAACGGCAAAAAGACGCGTCACCTCACGGATAGGACCCCAAGAGAAATGCTGTTTATGCCGAACAGGCTTTGGAGTCAAAACATATGATAGATATGCCAGAATGATTAAGCTTGCGTTTGTTAGTATTTGAATCAGGCTGACGGTTTGGCCCATCACCTCTATCGTAGGCAAATACTGATAATATCGCGAACACACCCCAGAGGCTATGACCACGCCTACCAATCCCATTAATAAGACAAGGTTTAATTTCCCCGTTAAAGAAAAATTTCCTTCATCTTTTGGAGTCTGGTCACTGTCTTTTTCACGACCAAAAAAGTAAGAATCTAATAAATAATAGAATCCTAATAGAACGGCCAGCGTCACGATAAAAGGCTTTATCAAAGTTTGCAAAGTCCAAAAGAAATCCACCCCATTTAAATAACCTAAAAACAAAGGCGGATCACCAATCGGTGTTAAACAGCCCCCAATATTTGCCACCAGAAAAATAAAGAAAATAACACTATGTGTTTTTTGAGAACGATGAGCGTTCATGGCAATAAAAGGACGTAACAAGATCATTGAGGCCCCTGTCGTCCCCACCACACTGGACAATAAAGAACCAACCGCCAAAAAAGCGGTATTTTTAAAAGGGGTCGCCTTTATGTTTAAACTTATGTGTAGGCCCGTTGTGATGACATACAAAGATGACAATAAAATCACAAATGGAAAATAATCATGAATCAAGACATGCGACACTTCATGGATCGTGGTTGAACAACCAACCGTTAGACCAAGCCCCCCGATGGCAGCCACAGCCAAACCAAAAAGAATTTTCGATTCAAACTGATGCCACAAGCGCGGCATGGCATAAGGTGCAATCGCCATCAAAGCCAGAACGGCCAGGAAAGGAACACCAAGCCATAAAGGCGGAATCAAAGCACTCTCTATCACGTTTATAGAATCCCTTACCGAAACGGTGGTTCGCTAAAACCACGTAATTTGCGAGAATGAAGCTGTTCAACACCCGCTTCACGCAACAAACGAACGGCTTCTAGCCCCACTTTCAAATGCTGACTAACACTTTTTTGATAAAAGGAATTAGCCGTTCCTTGCAACTTAATTTCCCCATGGATCGGTTTATCAGAAACGCATAACAACGTGCCATAAGGAACGCGGAATCGAAAACCATTGGCAGCCACAGTTGCTGATTCCATATCAACCGCAATGGCGCGGCTTTGACGGAATCGTTCTGACAGTTCCCTTGATTGCAATTCCCAATTTCGATTGTCGGTCGTTACCAAGGTTCCTGTACGCATACGGGCCTTAAGGTCGACACCCGTTTCATCAGTAATATTGGCAACCGCCTGTTGCAAAGCAACTTGCACTTCGGCAATCGGAGGCAAGGGAATCCAGGTCGGCAAATCTTGATCAAGAACATGATCTTCCCGTACATAAGCATGGGCCAACACATAATCACCCAACATTTGGGTTGATCGCAGCCCCGCACAGTGCCCCACCATTAACCAACAATCAGGACGCAAAACCGCCAAATGATCGGTAATCGTCTTAGCATTACTGGGCCCCACACCAATATTAATGAAGGTAATCCCCTGCCCGTCTTTTCGTATGAGGTGATAGGCGGGCATTTGTGGCAAGTAAGGAACCGGTTCAGATTTTAAATCAGGATGTTCTGACGTTGCCAGAATGGTATTACCAGGGCCAATCAGCTGCGTATAGTTGGTAGGGTCGTTCCTGAGTTGTTCACGGCTGTAGTCTATAAACGCTTCAACATAGCGTTGGTAGTTTGTTAACAGGGTAAAACTTTGAAAGTGCAAGGGTAACGTTGCCGTATAATGCTGCAACCGATGCAATGAAAAATCAACGCGTTCAGCACTAAATAATGCCATCGGCCTTAAATCCATGTCCAAAAGGGAGTTCTCTCCGTTTGGCGTTCTGTCATCAATACGGCTTAAATTGGGAAGAACAAACCCTTCTTGCAACTGCTTGATTTGATGGGGTTCTAAATCAATCGGGACATGGTCAATCACAAACGGTAAGGGAATCGACACGTCACTTGACCCTACAACAACCGGCACCTTATGGCGGGTAATCAATAGATGGAGTTGTTCTATATAATAATTTTTAAAAATATCAGGCCTGGTAACGGTACTGCCATAGTATCCAGGGTCAGACACCACGCCAAAACTAAGTCTGACATCCACGTGTAAATCTTGATTGGTGACCTTGATACCAACAAACGGGTATGTAGCCTGTTGCATCGCGGCTTCATCAGATTTTCCATTTAATAACTCTTGAAACGCCGATTTAATTCTTTCGCAACTTTCTTTGTACAAAAAGTCTATATAGTCCACGGCTAGAGCAGCATCAGTAAACTGCTTAGCTTTGGTAATATGATATGCGTTTTCCATCAAGGAATCCTTCTTCTTATTTTTCTAGGCCTAACAAACTATGGGCAAAATCAGATGCTACAAAGGGTTGCAAATCGTCTGCAGTCTCGCCCACCCCAATTGCATGAATGGGCAGGCCAAATCGTTTAGCTAACCCCACCAAAACACCGCCCCGCGCTGTTCCGTCCAATTTTGTCATGATTAGCCCTGTTATACCAGCGACTTCCTGAAAAATAGAAACTTGTTGGTAAGCATTCTGACCCGTGGTGGCATCCAACACTAAAAGTGTATGATGGGGGAATTGAGGATCAATCTTTTGAATCACACGGATGATTTTTTTCAATTCATTCATCAGTCCTTCTTTGTTTTGAAGACGTCCTGCGGTATCTATGCACAAAATATCTTTGCCAGCGGCCCTTGCCTGGGTTATCGCCTCAAACGCTAAACCCGCTGCATCGGCCCCCGTTTCTTTCGCATAGACAGGAACGTTCAGCCGTTGTCCCCACACCTTTAATTGCTCCACAGCGGCTGCACGAAAGGTATCGCAGGCCGCCAAGGCAACGCTTAGCCCTTGATCTTGCCACTGTTTTGTTAATTTACTGATAGTCGTTGTTTTACCACTGCCATTCACGCCCACCATCAAAACAACCTGCAGGCTGCCTGTTTTGGTCAATACTAAGGGAACGGCGGTTGGCAGCAGAATCTTTTCAATATCGGCTGCTAAAATTGTTTTGACATCTTCATCAGTGACATCTTGGTTTAGGCGCTGTTTGGCCAATGATTGCCGAAGCTCTTGGGCAATCGGCACGCTCATATCGGCCTGAATCAGCAAATCTTCTAATTGATCAAGGGTTTGTTGATCCAACTTTCGCGCCGTTACCAGCTGACGAAGTTGCCCCCCTAACTGTTCAGAGGTTTTCTTTAAGCCTTGCTTAAGCCGTTGCCACCAAGGTTTCTTTTCCGATTCCACGATTTCTTAACCATTGTTTCTGGGTGATCGCTTCACTTAACGAGAAAAAAGAACCTAAGTCAATCGGTGACTGAGGTCTGATCGATAATTGGAAGTCCTTGTAATTTTGCCTTAATTAAGAAAGTCCTTAATTCGGGGGGGATCCTTTATCCCACGGAAAGTATATTGGCTAATAGCCTCCATGAATTTCAATTTTGAAGTCGGGGTCAGCTTTTGAAAACCCGAAAGGTTGGATTCCAGAATTTCTAAATATAACAACAAAGAAAAACGATTAAAAGCCGCCTCTATTTCCTGAGGATTCATCCCCTCAAAAATTTTTACGTAAGCGGATAAAAACATACGTTTTTCGTTTGAATGCTCATACAGAACACCTCGGATATTATTAATGTGTTTTTGACTCATGCCGTCAAAAAGAATAAGAGGTGATGATAAAAATTCTGATTCTTCCTCTGCCATCTTAGAAATAAGTTTTACAAATTCAAGATGATACTCTGCCTTCAGACCTGCCAAAAGGTTTGGGTAAGAAAGGAGTAATTCTATTTTTTTCGCTGATGCATACCCAATAATTATTAAAAATGTCTCCCTGCTCTTCTCATCCATACTGACAAAAGATTTCACATGTGACTCTAAAAACTTTATATTTTCCTCTGGTGCAGCACGAAGAGTTTCAATAAACGCATACATTTCTTCCCCCTCCATGATCCCAAAAAGGTCCGCATGGGTTACCAAAAACTCGAATTTTACGTATGAATTCAACAAATCAGCCACAGATAGAACAGTAGACCTTTGTTCTTTAGTCAGTCCTTCCATTTTCAATAAAAATAAATTTAATTTTTCAGGAGAGAGAAAAAACATAGGCCTAATTTTGCGCGGCAGGCGGCTGAATATATTTTGCCATAGGGGCGCATCCCTAGGTTTATCTTTAACCGCTCCTCGGTTTCCTAAATCATGAAATTCTTTTAAAATCCCCAGTAATTCTTGATCCATTGCCTCTTTGGCCGCCTGCCAACCTTTAAAGTTTTGAGGGGTTTCTATAAAATCTTTGAAGGTAAAAGGTTTTCTTTGCAAAGCCCCTAAATCATAAGCTTGCCCGAATAATCCTGTAACTTTCTGCTGGTGAGCATTTAAAGAACCATGACCTGAAATTCCGACATCTGATAAAAATTTGGCTTTATCTGATTGTTCGTTCCACTGTCTGTCTTGAGCAAGGGTGTTCATAAGAATGGCGCGTTTTATCTCTGCCTCTTCTTCCCCAGTCGCTGGGCGATCGCTAATGCCCCCGACCCCTTTGCCTTCTAAAAGAACAGCCGCAATCATCCTCTGCTGGTTTAATCTTTCCTTGGTATCCGAAATACCCTCTAATTCAGCTATTAATTTTTTAACAAACCGAACTGCCGAGCAAAGGTTAGAGCCGCTATCAGGTTCGAAAGTGGCCTGAAAAGTTTTATATTTATCACTTATCTGTCTTTCAAGGTCATCACTGGCCCAGGCACTTAAGCTAAGGGATACAATAAAAAATAATAGTATTTTTCTCATTTATATTCTCTGTTTTTGTCCCAACGTGGCACACAACAACGCTTTAGGACTCAATACAATCTTATGGGGATTAGCATTAATATTTCGTAAAAGATAAAAAGTCTATAGATGACCCTTGCTAAGGATTTATCACAACACCTTCCATGTTTTTTTTATCCTTACCAACCAGATTTACGTCTAAACAGACTTGTTCAGAAGCTGCACGCAGTTTGACAAGAGATTTGGGGACTTGGGGCATTCGGCTGGCTGGCGTCCCAGGGCGTGGGGAATAGGGGAAAACATGCAAGAAACTAAGATCGCATTCATCCACAATGCGCAAGCTATTCTCGAACATCTCATCCGTTTCGGTGGGGAATCCGGCAATCAGGTCGGCGCCAAACACCACATCAGGCCTTAGATCCCGGGCCTTTTGACAAAAACCAATCGCATCCTGTCGCAAATGACGGCGTTTCATTCTTTTTAAAATCATATCATCCCCAGCCTGTAAGCTAAGGTGAAGGTGGGGCATTAGGCGAGGTTCTTCACCAATCAAACGCCATAAATCTTCATCAATTTCCACAGGGTCAAGGGAAGAAAGCCGAAGGCGTTTCAAGTCAGGCACCAGGGCTAACAATCGGCGGATCGCCTGCCCCAAGGTAGGTGTTCCAGGCAAATCAGCCCCGTACGCCGTAATATCAACCCCTGTGAAAACAATTTCCTGATATCCCCCCTCCATCAGCAATCGCACCTGGGACACAATGTCACCCAAAGGAACGCTGCGTGAATTACCACGACCATAAGGAATGGTGCAAAACGTACAGCGGTGATCACAACCATTTTGAACCTGCACAAAGGCCCGCGCCTTCCCCTCAAAGCCCGACACCAAATGGCCGGCTGTTTCGCGAACCGACATAATATCGTTAACAAGAACCCGGGCATGTTGGTCAGAATTTATCAACTTTTGATAGGTTTCAAGCTGCATTTTTTCTTGATTACCGATGACGCTCGTAACCTCTGGCATGTCGGCGTACTGTTTGGGGTTCATCTGGGCTCCACAACCCGTGATAATAATTTTGGCATCAGGATTTTCACGGCGAAGCTTACGAATGGCCTGGCGGGCTTGACGCTCAGCCTCAGCCGTTACGGCACAGGTATTAATCAAAATCGCCCCTGACAGGCCGGCCTGATGGGACAAATCTTTCATCACCTCTGACTCGTAAGTATTCAGACGGCAACCAAAAGTGATAACTTGATTTAGATTCACGGGGTGCAACTTTGCAATCATTTTTAAGTTATTAAAACTTAACCATAAAAATTTAAAACAGCAAATTTATATTTCTCTTAGACGTTCTTCTAAGAAATCTTCAATTCCCGCCAAAGCTTGTTGCCTAATGATTGGATTATTATGACCAACAGATACGCGTTGCGTTTTTGAATACTGCCTCAGAAAACTTGGAAAATGCCGCCAAGAAATGGTTTCTCTTGCATTAAATTCTGTAACGTTAAAATATCTTCTTATAAAGCCAGGCACATAACTCCAGGGAACAAGAGCACCCAACCGCCAGTTCCCATTGTATATAATCACTTTGCCTTCGCCAACCGTTAAGGGAAGAAAGCCATCATCTCCTCTGTCTTCAACTGAACAAGAATGAAAGATTTGTGCTTTCTTACGAACCGATCCTTTGACAGAAAGAACATTATGACCACAATCAAAAACCATTAGTCTCGTTTGTCTTGGCATAAAATCTCTATGCCTTTGGGTATGTGCAAGGGGGGTCCAATCATCGTGTCTTCCATGCACCAAAAGGATGGGACTATCTGGATATTCCACCGGCCCGGAAAATAAAGGGAAACCGTTAACAACAACAAATCTATCAAACTGGAAAAGTGAAGATAAATACTCTTGATAGAAACGTCGTGCACATAAATCAGTAACGATTCCTCCGCGAGATTCTCCCACCAAGCCAATCGGATTACCATCCAAAGCACGGCAGGTTTTCAACAAAAATAATGCTTGGTAAGCCGCCAAGATTGAATTTTCCAAAGGAATGTTTAATTGCTGTGCAATAGTAGAATGAGTTCCAGAAGCAAAAAACAAATCAGGACACAAGACCACATAGCCCTTGTTAACAAAATGATTACAGTTATCAATTGTAGACTGAGTCACACCACCACTTCCATGTAGCCAAACGATGCCACCTTTAATAGGGCCACCAGTAGGAACCATTAAATACGCACCATAAAAACAAATAAAGTTGGAATCTGCAAAATTTAAGTCACCCTTAAATTGTCCTATGAATGTACGCAATTGCGGCACGTCCGAGGCCATAATATCTTCAGGAACCTTTTTGCATAGAAAAGCGATGTTATACCTATAGCTGCCCTTACCCCCAATTTTCCGAACATCATGCCGCTCCAAGGGAGCTTTAAACGAATCTAGTTTCCCCTCAAGACTAGAGACATAAGGCACTTTATAAGAAAAATCGCCAAGGTAGGAGCCCTTGTAATACGTTCTGCCAGTAAGTTCCATGTTATTAATATCAGGCGAAGCACTTCCCCCCAAAAGACAACAAGAAAGAAGATCGGCCAAAAACAAGACCAAAAGAATAAATAAATTCACACCACCCTCAAAACACAATATTGAATCAACAAGATACATCGATAACAAAAATGTTTAATTTATTCAATGGAATACTAAAATCAAGAATAAATAAAAAATCGGAGAGTTTGAAACGGCTTTTAGATGGCCATTTTTTGAATATATTAAGTAACTACCCAGGTTGGGAAAGAAAAAAGTGTTTAAAG
>CAIVFQ010000119.1 GCA_903905285.1 uncultured Alphaproteobacteria bacterium | reverse complement strand
GTTGTATTTTCTGGACCCCCGTTTTCACGGGGGTGACAGGAAGATGCGGGGATGAGATCCTTCACTGTTAATTTAGAAGTTCACTATATTATCTAAGAACCAAGGGCACCAGGACCGTATTCTTCCCCTGAATGCTCTCTTTTGTACTTTTCAAAGGCCTCTCTAAATGCAGTCGCGTGTGATGGATTCAAAGGATTTCTCGTGCTTAACTCTCTCTTTCTCGACTCGCGATCAAAATAGAAGGCCTCGGCCCTTTCAAAGCCAATTGAGTGACACACTCGCAATCTTTTATCCAATGCCTTCATGTCAAAGAGCAAAGACTCATCAAAGTCATTTCCTAGCCGCTTAAACATTGAAAATAATTGAGTTAGAGCCGTTTCAATTTGCGCTAATTGATGTGGCAAAAATTGTTGAGAAGAAGGGTATCTTTGTTGCTTCAAATAATACGCATAAGCAGCAGGCAATGGGGAATTCTGTACGCTCCCTTGGGATACCAGATGCTGACTTCTACACCCATATCTTTCTTCGACCAGCTTTAAATCATCAAAAAAGGACTGACCCACTCCCAGACGAGGGTGTTCAGCTAAGAAACCCATAGCCTCACCTAGAACACTCACCCTGAAGGTATTCATTTGTCCGATATGGTAATCATAAATGAACCCTTTGGCTGTTTCCAGCGCGTCACCCAAATTTAAAGGGGTCCCCCTGCAAGAACGCACACCATGCATGGCAGCAAATAAACTTAAGGAAAACTCGTTTAATTCACCTGCAGATTGAAACCCACAATATGACCTAAGCTGCTCCATGCCAGGAATTTCATCAACAACAGAAAGGGCTAAAGGTCGCAAAAGATCGGAAAACTGGTTGTTCTGAATGGGGGAATATAATGAATCTCGAACCTGCCCTAAAAACTCTTGTATCCCCGCGCGATTTTGCACTCGGTAAATTTGTACTCCTCGATACTTTGTTTGGCCACCTCTATCGCCTAAAGCAAGTAAAAGACCATAAGTGGGGCTATCACACGTGACCAAGGACACAAGATGCACTCTTTCAACAGGTCGTAAAGTTGTGACTCCGTTAGAAGTTGTCGTCGCTTCTCTGGACGATAACGATAAACTTATGGGAACGGCCTCTAATATAAGACCCTGAACCCCATTTTGCCGGGCAGAAAGGAAAAGGCCTTGATCGAGTAAAGCGCGCCCTCTCTTTTTTGGTGGTTGAACTCTATGAGCAAAGTTAGCCCCGTGTTCTCTCGTCATTTGTGTTAAAACCCCCGGATAACTCAGGCCCAACTTGTAGTCCACTCCTCCATCAATACGAACAGTTTCTCCAATAAGCCCATAGGCATGTGCCACTTGTTTGCATTTGGCAAAACATGTAATCCTCTGCCGAGTCGCATGAAACTTCTCTTTACCAGCATCAGACTCTTGACTCAAAGATTCAAAGGCCTGGATAACCGATGGGATCATCGCTAATGCTCTGAACCATGACTGCCCCAGCAACTCTTCACCGATATTTTTGTCAAAAAGATACATCACAAAAGGGAGTGATATTTCTTCAAAAAAGCGTGGATTAAATGTTTCAATCAAAACCCTCTCTGAATAGAAAGAGTCAAGATCAACTTGGTTCATATGTCTAATTGCGGCTTCAAAATCTTTTAATAAAAATGCATCCCTAGCTGCAAAAATACGGCGCGTTGCTTCTTCAGAAGCTGATGTAATCCCCAATTCCGCCCCATGTTCTAAAATGAAGTGCAACGCATTAGAGTGTTTGTTGATAAGACAGTCACAGAAAGGCGTTGCAAATGAGAGAATACAAACAATTATTTGTAACTACCCAGGTTTATTGTGGGCAGAACT
>CAIVFQ010000118.1 GCA_903905285.1 uncultured Alphaproteobacteria bacterium | reverse complement strand
TATCGAGCACTGCTGGCATACCCTCAAATCCATCCTCAGACCTTTGGTGCAACAAAATACAGAAAATCTCCAAGACCTCATCGGAAAATGCCTATTAACTATCTAGAAAAATACTATAGCCCCCCTGGAAGATCAGTTTCTGTATAACGCTGGCCTGTTAAAGGGATCTTTAAAGCACCTTCAAAGCGAAGATCAGCTTGTCTTAACCATTGATCTGATGAGCCAGGAGGCATCAAAGACGTCGGAAATTGAAGGCGACTATTTAAATAGAGAAAGCATCCAGTCTTCTATTCGACAGAACTTTGGCCTTGCCACAGACAATAGAAAAACCTCCCCAGCCGAACACGGTATTGCCGAGATGTTGGTTGATCTTTATAAAACCTTTGACGAACCGCTGACCCATCAAAAGTTATTTGACTGGCACATACTGTTAACAAATGGTCGCACGAACTTAGTTGATATGGGGAATTATAGGACTCATCAAGACGCAATGCAGATTGTTTCAGGTCCCAGCTATGCCCCCAAGATACATTTTATGGCGCCCCCCTCAACGGTTATTCCCGCTGAAATGGAATGTTTTATCAATTGGTTTAACCAAACGACACCCCAAGGTCTTTCATGTTTGCCTTCGCTAACCCGGGCGAGTCTTGCCCATTTTTATTTTGTGTGTATCCATCCTTTTGAAGATGGAAATGGACGGATTGGCAGGGCAATCGCCGAAAAAGCCCTGTCACAAAATAGTGGCCAACCCACTTTAATCTCTTTGTCCCATACTATTCAGAAAAACAAAAAGGCTTATTATCAGGCTTTGGAATCCAGCAATAAAAGCAATCATATAACAGACTGGATCGTTTATTTTTCAACAACCATTCTTGAAGCCCAGCTTTATACCCAAACGTTGATTGAGTTCATTATCAAAAAATCGAAGATTCTGGATCGACTGCGCGGTCAGCTAAATCCCAGGCAAGAAAAAGTTATCCTGCGTCTTTTTGCAGAAGGCCCAGAAGGGTTTAAGGGTGGGCTAAGTGCTGATAATTACCTTAGTATCACCAAAACTTCACGAGCAACCGCCACCAGAGATTTGCAGGCGCTTGTCGAGAAAGGCGTCTTACAGCGAACCGGCGACAGAAAAGGAACGCGATATTCCTTGAATATGGCGTTTGCTTGAAAACTGCTGGTTATGGCTACAGTAAATTCCTGGTACATCAAGAGACCATCTCCGTCATTGCGAATTCTTAAAGTCCTATTTGTCATCACCGCATCTTCCCCTGTCACACCCGCGTTTTCTTGTCACCCCCCGCGCAGGCGGGGGTCCAGAAGAAATACAACTGGATCCCCGTTTTCACGGGGATTGCATCCCCCTATTAATTTAAAAAGAATTTACTGTAGAAAAAACGTAATCACTTTATGTGAGATTATCTATATGATCCCAACCGGATAATTTCCCATTCCAACAAGACGCCGGTCTGATCATGAACGCGGGCTTGAACGGTATTTCCCAACTGTTCTAAATCAGCTGCAGTGGCAAATTCTAAGTTGAGCAAAAAGTTGCAATGCTTTTCTGAAACCTGGGCATCTCCAACCTTAAGTCCGCGACAGCCAGCCTGATCAATCAGTTGCCAAGCCTTTAAACCTTCAGTTGGGTTCTTAAACGTACTGCCGCCCGTACGTCCGCGAATGGGTTGGCTTTTTTCACGCTCAGACAAAAAGGTATCTAAGGTCAGTTGAATGTCGGTCGACGGTTTAGGCTCGCACAAAAAGGCGGCCTTTGTCACAATCACATTGTCAGGTAAATGGCCCTCACGATAGGTCATGTTTAAATCCTGGGCGGCTGCGCGTTCAATTTTACCATCAATGGTTAACCATTCAATCCATTGCAACCGATCTTTAACCTCATGGCCATAGGCACCGGCATTCATGGCAATGGCGCCGCCAATAGTGCCTGGAATCCCCACCAGAAATTCTAATCCTGACAAACCCAATTGACAGGTGCTAAGTGCAACTGTTCGGTCTAAACACCCCGCACCCAAGATAACCAGATTTTCCTGTTGTTCAATGGTGGCAAAAGACCGACCCAATTGGATAACGCATCCTTGTAACCCAGCATCTCTGACAAGAACGTTAGAACCTGCCCCCAAAGGGTAACACGGTAAATCGGATGGTTTTTG
>CAIVFQ010000117.1 GCA_903905285.1 uncultured Alphaproteobacteria bacterium | reverse complement strand
CACCCCCTTATAAGCGTTAACAAAACTTTTGGTTTTTTTTTGACACGTTTCCGTATCAATCTGTAACTTTGGATCATTTCACGAGGCATATAGGCTTCCTAAATCCCATTCTGGTAAATTCTCTTCGCTTAAAATCCCAACCATAGAGCTTGACATAATACCTTTTTCCTTCGTTTGTGAACTGTCAGATTATAAGGTAAATGCTTGGCTTTTAATAGGGTTTAAGCGAATCCAACACCCCTTGCAAAATAAAACTGGCAGCGAGTTTATCAACGGCCTTCTTTTGCTTTTTACGGGATACGTCAGCGGTTATAAGCGTGCGGGTCACAGCCGCGGTTGATAGGCGTTCATCCCACCACAAAAGGGGGATGTCACAACTGATTAACAACTTTTCAGAAAATTGAGTAACTTTCTGGCTTTGGGGGCCGGCACTGCCATTCATGTTTAAGGGATAACCCATCACGATCGCGGCAATTGAAAACTCTTTAATAACAGTTTGCAGGCCAGTAATGGCCTGTTTGTCTGAAGAACGGATTAAGGTTTGATAAGGGCTTGCAATTGACCAGGTGGTGTCAGACAGGCTTAGCCCCACGGTCTTATCGCCCAGGTCAATACCCAACAACCGCTGAAGGGGCAGCTTTTCAGCCTTGCAAGTTTTTAAATCAGCTAAGGTGCACAACATAAAACTCTCCTATTGTTTTTGTAATCTGTCTTATTTGTCATTCCCGCGCAGGCGGGAATCTAGTTGTATTTCTGGACCCCCGTTTTCACGGGGGTGACGTTAATGTGAGTTTTTTTGCAAAACTAAGGTTGTCCAGTTATCTAAGGGGTAGGTTTTGATCATCGTAAATCCTTGTTGATGATAACACTCTAACACCTCGTCTTTTTGGCGTTCCAGTAACCCTGATAAAATCACCCAGCCTTTTTCAGCAATCGCTTGTCGCATCATCGGCGCCATGTGGCATAAAGGTTTGGCTAGGATGTTGGCCACAATCAAGTCAGCCTGTTGTAGGGAAAGTTTCTGAAACCCTTCACTTACTAATGTTTGAATGTCAGGGCAGGTGTTTAGGTCGCTGTTGTAACGGGTGACCCGCACCGATTCAGGATCATTATCAACGGCAACAACCAACGCTTTCGGCCAGGCTTTGGCTAAGGCAATGGCCAGAATGCCGGAACCACATCCCATATCCAGCAGGGTTTTGAAATCATGGCTTTGACGCAAGTCGCTAATGGCTTGCAGACACCCGCTTGTGGTTTGGTGATCACCACTTCCAAAGGCGGTGGCCGCATCAATTTGCAACGGAATCAACCCTTCAGGCACATCAACGGTCTTATCGTGGCTGCCATAGACGTAATAATCGCCAATCGTTCGGGGGGCTAGTTGTTGATAGCAAACACTTAGCCAGTCTTGATGGTCAACCGGTTCGCAAGATTGTATAGAGGGCTGATCAATTGACAGCAAGCGCGCCACCATTTCAATCTCTTTATTAAGATCGTCCAACGATGGTGGGGTTTTCGCATAGCCTTCAACCATAAAAGTTTCAGCAATTGGAAACCCCTGTTCGTCTTCTGCTGTTGAGGGGGGCGCATCTTCACATTCATACCAACTTAAGGCTTCTAACCCTAAATTTTCTAACAAAGTCACTAGCGCCTCTACCCCAAGGTGGGGGGTGAGAATTTGTAATCGCCAAAGAAGTTGAGGAGTGAAGGTATCGTGAGATTTCGGCATTTTCGTCCTGGTTGATATACGTCTAGAGAGCAGGGTTATTTAAAGTACCCTACACCTTCAAGGGGGCGCAGGGCAGTATTTTTGTCTTCAAAATTTACAATGAGTCAAAAATATTTTTTTGATCTTTGGTATGCCTTTCGTGATTCAGTGGACGACCTTACGCCAAATTTTTGAATCAAGATTAATGAAGCATTGGGAAAAGGTAGTATCATCAAAGAATGCTGAAACGAAGTCATAATGAAATTTATGAAAAATGACACCATCTTGGATAAAGACAAAAAAGAAAACCTCGATCAACTGGGTCCAAGTTGCATGAGGTTAATGGAAACCAAAGCGCCTTTAAAACCCTGGAAATGGTTTGTCTTATTAAGTCTGGCTGGGGTCGCCACCGTTGCTGTTTTGGCCTGTACGGTTAAAGCAATCTTATGGGTCTTTAAGTAAGAAACACTACACTAATTGTCATTCCCGCGCAGGCGCGAATCTTAGCGGATGGTTTTTAGATCCCCGTTTTCACGGGGATGGCAAAGGATATCAACAATCGACAAGGGTGGTATACTAAAGATCAGAAGCCATCGCTTCTCTCTCTGCCGCGCCCATATAATACCGACATACTGGATCAAGGTTTTCAACAAGAATGAAGAGAAGGTCGTCGCTAGAACGGTATTTATTAGATTTTATAATTGCTTCAGCTCCCCCGCGAATAAACTCAGAAACAATATAATAGTTACCTGCATTTGCATTCGAATTTAAAACACCTTCAGAAAACGCAGGGAAATCAAAGATTCTAGCAAGTGCTTTTAATGATTTTGATTTATTTTTTGCTGCTTCAAAAAAATCTATAGCGGAAGCTAATCGCTTATCTGTAAGGCTGCTTGAGCTTTCTTCTGTTGTGGTCTGGCTAGGGGAAGCCATTGATTTTTTGTTCTTGACGACGTCATTTAACTGGTCAGAAACTACAGCAGCCTGAGCACCCGTTTGTGCTGATCCTAAAGCAAGTAAAGTTAATAATACGTATTTTTTCATAATTTATTCCTTTAAAT
>CAIVFQ010000116.1 GCA_903905285.1 uncultured Alphaproteobacteria bacterium | reverse complement strand
TTCAGAACAACCCGAGGAGCCGAAGTCTTTTGCCTAATTCGAGGCTTTCTCTCAACGAGACGCAAACAGGGGTTTAATATCTTTCATGCCATCCTAAATCCTCAGTTCTGCCCACAATAAACCTGGGTAGTTACTGATTTTCTTCAAAACAAACAAAGGTTTACCTGTTGATTTGCCCTTTAGAAGAAAGGTCGACTGCGTTCCTCCACTTAATGTGCGTTCCTGGGTAAACTGGTTAATGCTATCCGGAAGCTTAGAAGCTGCTGAAGGAGGGGTGTTGCTAGCTGTCGCCTCGTCCATACTGCTGGATTTATCTTTCCCAGTACTGGCATACAAAGACGTACACAAAACAATTAATAGACACAAAAAACGCATACAAAAAATACCTAGCTAGGATGCCACATCATTACTATTATATTTTTGATTTATTAACATAGGCTTAAACGATTAAGCATTTTATTGAGGTATTGTAAATCGGCTCATGGGGGCGGGCATACTTAAGAGCCTGATGGGGTGCTCGTAGTGGTAGAAACCAACAACTGCTTTGTCATGGCTAGCGCTTCGGGGGTGATGGTGGTGCCGGCCACCATGCGGGCAAGCTCATCAATTCGTTCATTTGTATTTAAGGGTTTCACCGTAGTTTGATTACCTTCAGAAGCCGTTTGTTTCTGTACACAATAATGGTGATCTGCATGGGCTGCCACCTGGGGTAAATGCGTAATTGCCAAAACCTGAACCTGACTTGATAGTTTAGCCAGACGTTGGCCAATGGCGGCGGCGACGGCTCCACCCACGCCCGTATCAACCTCGTCAAAGACAATCGTCGACAACCCGCCCTGCCCTGTTAACACGACCTTTAAAGCCAACATCAAACGTGATAATTCACCCCCTGATGCCACCTTGTTTAAGCTGGCCGGGGTTTGACCAGGGTTGGTAGCAATCAGAAACTCAATTTTGTCTGCCCCAAAAGGGGTGGGGTGACAAGACTGGATATCAACTTTAAAAATGGCACTGGCTAGTTTTAAATCAGGCAGTTCGGCCTCGACATCTTTTGCAAGAAGTTTGGCTGCTTTTTGACGCGCAATTGTTATCACCTGGCTGTCTTTTTCATAACATTGCCAGGCCTGATCAACAGCCGTTTGGTAAGTCTTTAAATGGTCAGCGGCCTGTTCTTGCTGATCCAAAATCCCTTGGCTAGTTTGCCAAAAAGGATATAGGTCGTTCACAGGAGTAGCGTAGCGCTTGGAAAAGCTACGTAACAAATGCAACCGTTCGTCCACTTGTTCCAATGCCTGTACGCTGTCTTGGTCTTGATGATGAAGATTCCTTAAAACAGATTGAGCCTCTTGAATTTCAATAAGCGCCCTATTTAAAGCCCCGGTGACTTCCTTTAACTGGGGCGAATCAACGCTGTTCGCACGTTCCAAAGTTTTTTGAATTGTTGTCAATTGCGCCACGGGATCGGGGTGGTAAAAATCACCCAAAGCTTGTTCTACCGCTGTGCTGATTTTGCCGTACTGAGCCAAGTTCTGACGCTTTTCTAAGAGACTGTCCTCCTCATTAGGGATCAACTTTAAAGCCGATAAATCAGCCACCACTTGTGCATGAAAGGCCTGTTGTTGCAACCCTTGCTGATGACCCTGCTGATAAGCCTCAAGGTTCTGTTGCGCCATTTTCCAGGCAAGATATGTGGCTTTAACACCCTCTAAATGGCTTTGAACCAAGGGGTCATGGGAAATGGAAAAACGGTCAAGTAATTGTTGATGCAAACCGACATCAAACAACCGATCAAACTGACTATGAATTTCCAGCAATACATTGCCAACCTCCCGCAAAGTACGGATGGTGACTGTTTGGTCATTGATGAACGCCTTGCCACGATCGGTGCGGTGCAAAACGCGCCGTAAGATAAGGGTTGAGTCTTCATTTTCTAACCCGTGGTCTGTTAACAGATTCCAAACGGGATGATCAGGCGATAAGGATTTTAAATCAAACACAGCCGTGACAGCGGCCTGCTCGGCCCCTTGCCGAATGAGGCCAAGCTCGCCCCGCATGCCAAGGGCAAGACCTAAGGAATCTAAAAGAATTGATTTACCGGCACCTGTTTCACCAGTTAAAACACTGAATCCAGCCTTAAACGACAAGTCAAGGTGGTCAATAAGAACCACGTCATGAATTGACAGGCCAATCAGCATATATAACCTGCATATGGTTTTGCGTGAATTTTATGGCAGATATTTTCATTCACGATGGGTACATTATTTCGGTGGGCTGACGGCAGCCGCTGTGGAAGAAGTGTGCTTTTGCACCAAAGCATAGCTGTCTTTGTACCAATCGCTGTTAGGGAAGTTGTGACCCAAAACCGCTGCTGTCGACTGAGCCTCGGCCTTTAGACCTAAAGCCAAATAACATTCAACCAATCGGTGAAGTGATTCAGGTGCATGGGATGTTGTTTGATAACGGCTGATAACCTCTTTAAACCGGTTAATGGCCGCCAGGTGGGCGCCTTGGCTTTGGTAATAACGTCCAACGCTCATCTCTTTGCCGGCTAAGTGATCATAAACCAAATCAATTTTGAATTTAGCATCTTTGGCGTAAACACTGGTCGGGAAACGGTTAATAACCTCTTGAAAGGCCTTTAAAGAACTTTCGGCTGGTTTTTGGTCGCGTTCAATAATCGGGATTTGTTCATAGTGGCATAAGCCCAACATGTAATAGGCGTAAGCCACCTCTGTGTGACCAGGATGCAACTGGATAAATAAGTTGAATCCCTCAATCGACTCTTCGTATTTTTTAGCCTCGTAATAACAATACGCTGACATCAGCTGTGCTTTTAAGGCCCAATTTGAATAAGGATGCTGGCGTTCAACTTCGGCAAAGGCGCGCGCGGCTTTTGCATAGCTCTTCGTGTCGAAATGATCCATCGCCATGTTGTAGAGGTCTTCGACTTTTCGGTCGGTATACTGGTCTTCTTTGTCTGAGCACCCGCCTAAGGCCAATACGATCAAAAACAGATACGTTACATTTTTAAGACAAAACAATTGAGCCAACACTGAAGACCCTAGATTCTATATACGGTAACCTATTTGTAGCACATAGAAGGCTTTTTAAACAAATAAATTGGCGCGCTTAATAAATTGACGCCCTCTTATCAAACTTAGTGCGCCTGATAAAAATTGGCGCACCCGAGACGACTCGAACGTCCGACCTTTGCCTTCGGAGGGCAACGCTCTATCCAACTGAGCTACGGGTGCATAAGGAAAGTAGTTAGGATATATCCTGAATCAATCAGAAAGACAAGAATTTCCTATCTTGTCACGCGGTGCTCTGCTGCCCTATAAATAAATTACCTCCCAATGACTGTTTAAAATGATGGATTATAAAAATACCGTTTTTCTACCCAAGACTTCGTTTTCAATGAAGGCGGGCTTGGCTCAGCGCGAACCTGAACTTTTACAATTTTGGCAAAGCATTGATCTTTACGAACGCCTTCGCCAAAAATCCAAGGGCCGCAAAAAATTTATCCTTCACTTTGGTCCCCCTTACGCTAATGGACACATTCATATTGGTCATGCTTTAAGCGAAGTTCTAAAAGATATTGTTACCAAAACATATCAAATGCTTGGCTATGACGCGCCGTTGGTTCCCGGGTGGGATTGTCATGGGTTACCCATTGAATGGAAAATTGAAGAAAGCTATCGCGCCAAAGGTTCGTCAAAAGACGAAATTCCCGTTCTTGATTTTATCAAAGAATGCCGTGACTTTGCCGAAAAATGGATGAATGTCCAAAAGTCGGAATTAGAACGATTGGGTATTGTCGCTGATTGGCATCATCCTTATTCAACGATGGAACCTGCCACCGAAGGAAAAATTGCCGAAAAGCTGTTGCAATTCATGATGAAGGGCCTTTTATACCGAGGCTTAAAACCTGTTCTTTGGTCAGTGGTTGAAAAAACTGCCCTGGCCGAGGCCGAGGTTGAATACAAGGATCACACCAGTGATGCAGTTTATGTAAAATTCGACGTGGTTCAATCACCGCTGGCATCCTTAGCTGATGCTGCTTTGGTCATTTGGACAACAACCCCTTGGACGCTGCCTGGAAACCGCGCGATTGCCTATGGGTCTGACTTTGACTACGCCGTGTTAGAGGTTTTATCGCCAACAGATTTAATCGCAAAAGGGCAACGACTAATCCTGGCGAAAGATTTAATCCCAGAGTTTTGCCAAACTGCGGGCATCGCCGATTACACAATTACCGAAACATTTAAGGGGGATCAACTTCAGGGCACTATTTGCGCCCACCCCTTTCAAGATCAAGGATATGACTTCGCTGTGCCAGCGTTACCAGGCGATCATGTCACAGTGGAAACAGGAACAGGTTTGGTACACACGGCCCCTGGCCATGGCGTCGAAGACTTTATGGTTGGTCAGGCTTATAACATTGAGGTTCCTGCAACTGTACAGGGCGATGGCACCTATTACGCACACGTTCCGTTGTTTGCGGGTCAGCATATTTATAAAATTGCCCCAAAAATGTTAGAGACGTTAAAATCTGTTGGTGCCTTATTATACAGCAGCAAACTTGTGCACAGTTACCCCCACTCATGGCGGTCGAAAACACCGTTGATTTATCGCGCCACGTCACAGTGGTTTTTAAGCATTGATGCCATCCGCCAACAGGCATTAGGGGTCATCGATAAGGTCGAGTGGTTTCCAGCCCAAGGGCGTAATCGCATTCGCAGCATGGTTGAAAATCGCCCTGATTGGTGTTTGTCACGTCAACGTACTTGGGGTGTTCCGATCCCCCTTTTCGTTCATAAACAAACAGGCGAACCTTTGAAAGATGAACAAGTTAATGCCCGTATTGTGCAAGCCATCGCCGAAAAAGGTATTGAAGCATGGCACCAACTTGAAGACGCCTATTTCTTAGGATCAGACCACAACGCGCAAGACTATGAAAAAATAACAGACATTGCCGATGTTTGGTTTGACAGCGCGTGCACACAGGATTTTGTCCTTAAAAGCCGGCCTGAGTTAGCCTGGCCTGCTGATGTTTATTTTGAAGGGTCTGACCAACATCGCGGATGGTTTCAATCGTCCCTGATGGTATCTGTCGGTTTGACGGAGAAAGCGCCTTATCGCCAAGTCGTCACCCATGGTTTTGTCCTGGATGAAAAAGGCTATAAGATGTCAAAGTCAACCGGTAACGTAGTCGCCCCTGATCAGGTGATTAATACCCTGGGGGCTGATTTATTAAGGTTGTGGATTGTCGGCTCGGACTACACCCAAGACCTGCGTATTGGGTCGGAAATTTTAAAACATCAAGAAGATATCTATCGTCGTTTCCGAAACACCTTAAGATATTTATTGGGAGCCTTGGCCGATTATAGTGTCGAAGAACAGGTACAAACAGACCAGTTGCCCGAATTAGAAAAATGGGTGTTGCACCAATTGACCAAGCTGCATGAATTGCATGCTAAGTGTGTAGAGGGATATGATTTTTCAACTTTCTATACAGCCCTTCACACCTTTTGTTCGGTTGATCTGTCCGCCTTTTATTTTGATATTCGCAAAGACAGTCTTTATTGCGACAAGGAAACCTCTGCCAAACGGCGGGCGGCGCGCACTGTTATGAATCATGTCTTTTTGGCGTTAACCCATTGGTTGGCCCCAGTCTTAAGCTTTACTGCAGAGGAAGCTTGGCAGGCTTACAGCTTATCGCCGAAAGAAAATCCGGAAAGCATCCATGAACGGGGCTTTTTAACCCCTGACGCCGATTGGCATCAACCCGCCTTGGCGGAAAAATGGCAAGTCCTTCGGGATGTGCGTCGGGTCATTACCAATGCACTGGAATTAGAACGGTCAGCAAAAACCATCAGTTCTAGTTTACAGGCCGATGTGGCTGTATACGTATCGTCAGAAATCGCCCCCTTGCTGCAAGGGCTTGATCTGGCAGAACTGGCCATTACGTCAGCGGCGACGGTTGTGATTGCCCAACCCCCTGGAGCGGCGATCACATTAGAAGACGTTCCTGGCGTTGGTGTAATTGTAAATAACGCCAACGGTCAAAAGTGTAACCGATGCTGGCGCGTATTGCCCGAAGTGAACGAAGAACTGACCTCTACCGGAGCGGAGCGTTCTTATCAAGACGTTTGCTACCGATGTGAGGACGTTTTGGTTGGGTGAATAATTGAAGGGAAGCTTTGCCAAAACGGATGATCTTATAGGGTTTTTTGTTATTCCTAATTTCCTTTGTCATTCCCGCGAAGGCGGGAATCCAGTTGTATTTCTGGACCCCCGCCTTCGCGGGGGTGACAGTAGTGCGCATGGGGTAAGAAAAACCCACGAGACAATGTCTATTTTGGTTAGTTTAAAAAGACGGATTCTATGAAACCAGCTTGGATTTTATGTGACGAGGGCAAGGTTGGTACGTACCGCCAATGCCTAGCCTTAGCCAAAATTTTAAACATTGAGGGGATTCATAAACCCATCAACTTAAACCCACCCTATCGATGGCTTCCGCCTTGGTTCATGCTTGGGTTTAAAAATCCATCAGGATTGCAACGCTTAACAGCTGCCACCCTCGACAAACCCTATCCCGATATGATTATCGCGGCAGGACGACAGGCAGTGAATGCAGCGTTGGTTTTAAGGCGTGAATGCAAAACGATTGTTTTACAAAATCCCCGCATCAATCCCCGCTATTTCGATTTGGTCATTCCGCCTTATCATGACAAAGTGCAAGGCGAAAATGTTGTCTCAACCCTGGGGGCCTTGCACCCCATACGACCAGAAGAATTGGCCCCTTTGCGTCATGAACATTACCAAGGACCAACGGTAACAGTTTTGATTGGCGGTGACAGTCAGCATTATCGTTACACGTCAACCTATATACAAAACCTGGGCGAGGCTTTACGAAGAATTGTAACAACGCCAGGCCCTTTGCACGGGGCAAGATTGCTGATAACCCCGTCACGTCGATCACGACCAGAGCTGTTGTTTGAGTTAAAGCGCCTTCTGATGGGCACCGATTTTGAATTATGGGACAATCAAGGTGAGAATCCTTATTTGCGATACCTAGCTTGTGCCGATATGGTCGTAGTAACCGGCGATTCCATCAGCATGATGTCGGAAGCCTGCATCACCGGCAAACCTGTCTATATCCACGAGATTCCCTCATCCAGCGCACGCCTTGGAAATTTCTTGACCATGCTGTACGAAAACA
>CAIVFQ010000115.1 GCA_903905285.1 uncultured Alphaproteobacteria bacterium | reverse complement strand
GCCACAATAACTGCCTTGAGTACGACTATCTCTTCTTTGAGGGCTTCTATCTCTTTATCTTTTTTATCCATACAAAACTTATGAATGATTTGAACAAAACTTTAAACACTTTTTTCTTTCCCAACCTGGGTAGTTACGTTTATTTAACCCAGGATGCAGGGGCTAATTTAAAGTTGCTATTTTTAGAAAGAGATCTTGCTGTAATTCAAAATGCATTTCCTATTCTGGAGGTCGTTACCCCCTTTTATCATGCTACCTCTGCTTTTCTTGGAAAATAACATCCCTAATAGGTTTTATGCCGAGGTCCACTTTTCGCCATCGATTATATTCTTCTATTGAAATTAGTTTGCGAGCTTCTATATCTTTTTGTATGTCGTGTGCCCAAGTGCTAGAGCCGTGGGTGCGCTCTAAGGTAAAAAGTTCAGAACCAAAGCCTGATCCATAGGAAAAACAGGCGATTTTTTCGCCAGCTTTTGCGTGATGCAATGCTTGTGCCACACTTATCCAAAGGCTTGCAGAGTAAGCATTGCCGACTTCACTATTCCAATTCAAGAAAGGCAATATCTTGTCACGTAAAATCTTATTTCTCTGAAATTCTGAAAGATCAAAATGCGATGCAAGATGTTTAAATGCCCTTATAACCATTTTTGGGAATGGAACATGAAAACAAAGAGATTTGAAACTTTCAAAAGATAATTGGGTTTGATCTGAAAAAAATAATTCAAAACAATTTTTGGCTGCAGCTAAATAAGAAGTAAGGCTTTTAACGCTGTCTACGTTTGGAAACTCTTGGCCAGTGGGGCGCCAAAAATCAAAGCAAGGTTCGCTGTAAGGGTATGAGCTAAGATCGATAGAGCAAATCTTATCTTGCCCTACAATCATCGCTACAGCGCCAGCACCTTGCGTTATTTCAGCTGGGTGACCTGGTGTGTATAAACAAACATCCGCCGCAATAACCAGCGCACATTTAGATGAATTAGTGGCCGTTTTCCATTCTGCTGCCTGGCGTAATGCCAACGTGCCACCATAACAAGCATGTTTTACTTCATAGGAACGAATAGAGCCTTTGATGCCTAATTCTTCAGCAACCCAGGCGCTTAATGGACGCGCTTCATCAAGCGATGATTCTGTGCCAACGGCAATCATGCCTATGTTATCAAGATAACCATCCCAGGCTTCAATCGCACGTTTAGCCGCCTCTACCGCAAGGTCAACTACAGTTTCTTGATCCAAGCATAGGCCCATCATATGGCAACCTAAACCTATGGTAGCCTTTTCCTCTGGCACGCCATAAAGTTTTGCAATTTTCTTTGCTTCTATGGCGTAAGAAGGCAATTTAATGCCAATTGATTCAATTCCTATAGCCATAACTTCATCGAACAAAAAAGAGCAGCGACAATTAATAATTTTCTTTGGAATGAATGTAAATCTAAGATCGTTTATAGGGGGTTTCATGCTAAAGAGCTACTGCTAAACTCAGGAAACTGTCTTGTAGTTTAATCTTAGGCAAATTACAATCGAGGGCAAGTGAGATTTGTAAGTATGTGACCTTGTATGGATGATTTTTTATGGCAGACCTTTGTCACCTTGTTGGTGGTTATTGACCCTTTTGCAGTTGTGCCAGTTTATATTGGCCTTACCCATCAAGATAGCCAAGCCACAAGACGCCACATAGCCCGAAAATCCTGTTTGATTGGGCTGGTGTTATTGCTGGCCTTTGCTTTTGCGGGTGATCGGTTGTTGAATGTTTTAAACATCTCTGAGCCAGCTTTTAGAATCGCCGGTGGGTTTTTATTGCTGTTGGCTTCGATTGAAATGGTGATGGGGAAGACCGTCGGATTGAGGGCATCGACAGGTAATGAAGAGCAAGAGTTGAACAAGCGTGAAGATATATCGGTCTTTCCTTTGGCCATCCCTTTATTAGCAGGGCCAGGGGCCTTAACGTCAATTGTGGTGCTTATGCGTCAAGCCCAAACCCACAGTTTTGCCACCAGCATGGGCGTCGTTCTTCTGACGGTTATTGTTTTGATGATCACTTATATTTCATTGCGATTGGGCGATGGAATTATGAAAATTTTAGGCTTAACTGGCACGAACGTCTTAACACGGGTTTTTGGTATCATTTTAGCAGCCCTTGCTGTTCAAAATATCATTACCGGGGTGGTCGCTGTTTTAAGAGCTGTATAATCTTGGCTCTTCTCACAATGACACAACCCCGGAATTTCTATGCTTACTATGCCCGTGGTGTTGTTGTTGTGAATATGCTGAACATTGCTCTCAGGCGTTCATAATCGGTTACAGCCTCACGGGCATTAAAAAACCCAACAACATCTCCGCCAGCAGCGATCCTGAAGGGCGCTGATCTTCTTCCTGCCGCTGTGTCCGTTCTTTCTTCCAGACTAAGGCTTCTGGGTCTTTGTAATGGGGGTGTTCTATCAATGCGTTTTCCGCAGTCAAAGCGTCCTGTTGATTTTCCCCAATCAGAGAAGTGGTTTGTGGTTTTGCTTTGGCCGTAGGGTTTTCCCTGGCCATCTCTGGCAGTTCCAATCGTGAAATCAAGTTTAGATTTTAATAATGCGCCTAAGCTTCCCGTGCGCTGTTCAGGCGTGGGAATGCCTTCTGCGCCTGGTTGTAACCCAAAAGTTGTATCTAGAAAAATTTCAAGCATTTCATAAAGTGTTAAAGGCATAATCTCGCTATTTCTTGATGAAAACAAACTGGATACAGGACATCCAGACTGAATAAATCGTTGGCTAAAGGTATTATGAAGAACCCCCATTTCTCCAGAGAAAACATAACTTTTGCTGCACATTATAAGGTCTTTGTTAAGTCGACTGTTCACAAGGTCTTTTAAGCTGGCTGCGTCATCACCTTGAGCAGATGGAAGTCCCGTCGGTGGTATTGGTTGTTTAGGCACAATGGGTTTAGCGGCAGGTTCTAAGCCAAGACAGTATCGAAGTGTGCTAAAAACACAATAACCTCCGTCGATTACAGGACCTAATCTTAAAAGATACCATGCAAAACTTGCAGTGCCATTAACCATGCTCCTTATATACGATGGTTGGGGTGTTGGTGCCTTTGGGACTTCTGTTTTCTTCTGCTGATCTTGTCTCCCAGTAAACGTTCTTTTAGTGGGGGGTTGTGAATTCAGGTCGGGGCTTTCTGCTGGGCTTGCTGATCGAATTGATAGCAAGTCTACCCCATCAGTAAGATCAGAGGGTGAGTCAATGTCCATTGATAGCAAGGGCGAGGTCACCCCAACCGTTAATAAGCTGATTAGGGTGACTGTTTGAAGTATTTTCATTGTCAATATACCATTTTAATCAAATAACTCTATTAATTAAAATAATAAAGGAAATACTTTAAGAAACTGTTAAGAGATGTTTCTCTTAACTTATTCCTTTGCGGAATTTTCTTTGTACCAACATCTTAAAAATTATCATCATAAAGACGCTAATGCCTAAGAAGTATAAGGGCATCGGCAAAAGTGTGCTGTTGTGAAGCCAGCCTATACCCAGGGTGAATAAAGATATCACCAGGTAATAGAAAAACCCAAACACGGAAGACGCTGTGCCAATGGCATGGCGATAATCTTGCAAAGCCATCGCCAAAGCATTTGATAAGGCCATGCAGGTTCCCGCAGAAACAATCATCATGCACCCTATTGTTGTGGTGATAACAACGTTGTTTGTAACAGGAAAAGTCTGAGACCAAACAATAAAGCCCGCGAAGAAAGTGCAACCGATAAGGACTGCCCTAAGGCCATAGTGTAAGATCACATCATTAGGCCGGTGCTGGTGCAAGTGACGCGAAATCAGCCCGCCAATGACCATGGCGCCAGAAATGGCCAAATAGGTTGTTCCATAGATGGTCGGCGTTAGACCCAAAAGTTCAATAAGAAAAAAGGGCCCTTCGGCATAATAGCTAAAGGTGATGCCATTACACCCAGCCACGATTAGCCCAAAACCTAAAACCTTGGGGTCTGTTAAAAGCTTGGTCCCAGTTTGGAAAAAGGAGTGGGTGGGTTTACCTCTAGGAAAATGAGTTTCAGGCAGGTAAACAAAACAGCAAACCCACACAAAAATACCTGCCCCTATTAAGGCTAAAAAGATAGCCGACCAACCAAACGTTTGATCAATAACACCCCCAATAACAGGGCCAAGAGCTGGGAACAAAGCAAGGGCGCTGCCTATGGTTGAATAGGCCTTTCCTAAGGCGGCCCCCTGGAAGGCATCACGACAAATCGCCTGTCCTAAGACGCTGCCCACGCTGCCACCAAATGCCTGAACAAATCGGCTGATCATCAAAGTGGTGATGGAGTCGGAGAAATAACACCCCACGCAGCCTACACCATAGATTGCCAAGCCAATCAGTAAGCAGGGTTTTCGGCCATGGGTGTCGGAAATCTTTCCCCAAAACAGCGTGCCTAAAGCAAAGGCAAACAGGTAAATGGTTAAGGTGTATTCAACCCAAAAGTCTGCGACGCGCAAAGCATGGGCAATAGTGGGCAGGGAAGGGGTGTAAATGGTTTCTGTAAGCTGTGGTAAGCCTACAATAAAAACAAGCAGCCAGATCGCTGGCAAAGTATAGGTCTTCATAAAAATATCCTCGTCATTTAAAACAAAATTTAAGCAATAAAAAAGCATCCCTTCGCGCCAACCGGCACAAGGGGTGCACTTAAACCCTGCAATTTAAACGATGACAATTGTTTTCATGAGCTTCACCTTGGTTAAACGCCTATAGGAAAAACCCTCATAGACATAGACCCATTGTAAATGATCTTTGTCTATGAGGGTATATAAATTACGGTCTATTTTGGGTTTTTAGAAAACGTTGTGTGTCAATAGAATATTCAAAAAGCTCTGAAAGGTCATAATCTTTGTATCTACCTTTGCTTCTAGAATGATCTTTTTGAAGGTCAATTTGGCGTTTTTGTTTATCTCTTGTAATTTTTTTTGCGCGGTCTTCCTTAAAGGGAAAGTCTGGCACTGAAAACCTATTAACGCCTGTGTTCATGTCGTCATCTGTTTCCATTGATAATAAAGATGAAGCAAACCCAACTGTTAATAAAGTTGCCGTCACCATTGATCGAAGTATTTTCACTGTTTATATCTCCATTTGATTGATCTGTAGTGTAGATCAAAAGAATAAAGGAAATATCTTAAGAAACTATTAAGCAGGCTCAAATCCTGCTATAACAACAACACACAAAAATTCCTTGAAATAGCCCTTTATATATGAGTCTGCAATACATCAGTATTCGTGGTGCCCGAGAGCACAATTTAAAAAATGTGAGTGTTGATATTCCTCGCGATCAGCTGGTGGTGATTACCGGTCTAAGCGGCTCAGGAAAGTCGTCGCTGGCTTTTGATACCTTGTACGCCGAAGGGCAGCGTCGTTACGTTGAAAGCCTGTCTGCTTATGCGCGTCAGTTTTTGCAATTGATGCAAAAGCCTGATGTTGATTCCATCGAAGGGTTAAGTCCGGCTATTTCGATTGAGCAGAAAACGACGTCGAAAAATCCCCGCTCAACCGTGGGTACGGTGACGGAACTGTATGATTATTTGCGTCTGTTGTATGCCCGTATTGGTGTGCCCCATTCGCCAGCCACAGGTTTGCCTATTGAGGCACAAACCGTTAGCCAAATGATTGACCGCCTTTTAACTTTTCCTGTGAAAACGAAACTGCTGCTTTTATCACCGGTGGTTAGGGGGCGTAAGGGTGAATATAAAAAAGAACTTGTTGAGTTTAAGAAAAAAGGATTTCAACGGGTTAAAATTGACGGACAAATTTATGACCTTGATGAGGTGCCCCCTTTAAACAAAAAGGTCAACCATGATATTGCGATTGTGGTTGATCGTTTGGTTGTGCCAGGATCAGATCAACACGATGATTGGCGTACTCGTTTGGCTGATTCTCTAGAAACGGCGTTAAAGCTTAGTGATGATTTGGTGTGGATAGAAAACGTTGATACGGGCGAAATCACCACTTTTTCGGCGAAATTTGCCTGCCCCGTGTCGGGTTTCACCTTAGAGGAAATTGAACCCCGGTTGTTTTCGTTTAACAGCCCGCAAGGGGCTTGTCCGTCTTGTGATGGTTTGGGTATCGAGACTGTTTTTGACCCCGGTCTTGTTGTTCCTGATCCTCAAAAAAGCCTTCGTGATGGGGCCATTGCGCCCTGGAGCCAAGAATGGGGTGGTAATAAGCGTCAGGCCGTAACCCGTGATTATTATCAAAGCATGATTGATTCGTTAGTTCGTTATTATGATGCCTCATCAACGCAGCCTTTTGCTGATTTGCCAGCTTCGTTTCAACAGATTATTTTGTATGGGTCGGGCGATGAAATTATACCTTTGTCATTCCATGATGGGACGCGTCAATATACCACTAAAAAACCTTTCGAAGGGGTGATTCCCAATCTTAAACGCCGTTGGAAGGAAACAGAAAGCGATTGGGTTCGTGACATTTTAAGTCGGTTTCAAAATGAACACGCCTGTTCTGTTTGCCAAGGGAAACGCCTGAAGCCAGAGGCTTTATGCGTTAAAATTAATCAGCAAGACATTGCCCACGTCTGCAGCCTGTCTATTTCTGAAAGTTTAAACTGGTTCAATGAAGTGATCTTATCCCCCAAACAGCAGGAAATTGCTGCCCGGATTTTAAAAGAAATTCGCAGCCGTTTACAGTTTTTGGTGAATGTGGGGCTTGATTACTTAAGCCTGTCTCGTTCAGCGGGGACCTTATCAGGGGGTGAAAGTCAACGGATTCGCCTGGCCTCACAAGTGGGGTCTGGTCTGACGGGTGTGTTGTATGTTTTGGATGAACCATCGATTGGGTTGCACCAACGCGATAACGATCGACTGTTGGAAACCCTGAAACATTTGCGCGACCTGGGTAATACAGTGGTGGTGGTTGAGCATGACGAAGACGCCATTCGTATGGCCGATTATGTGATCGATATGGGGCCGGCGGCTGGTGTCCATGGGGGCGAGATTATTGCCCAAGGGACAGCGGCTGAGGTGATTCAAAACCCAAAAAGCTTAACAGGCCAATATTTAAGGGGGGAAAAGTTTATCGCGATTCCCAACAAACGCCGTACGGGTCAAAAAGACAAAATTCTGGAAATTACCGGCGCCAAGGCGAACAATTTGAAAGATGTCTCGGTCAAGATTCCCCTGGGGACTTTCACCTGCGTGACGGGTGTGTCAGGTGGGGGTAAATCGTCATTGATTATTGAGACGCTTTACAAAGCCCTGGCTCGTTCCTTTGGTGGGGGGCGCGAACAACCGGGTGCGCATAAAAAGCTTTTAGGCGTCGAATTTATTGATAAAGTCATTGATATTGATCAATCGCCGATTGGGCGGACGCCGCGATCAAATCCCGCCACGTATATTGGCTGTTTTACGCCGATTCGCGAATGGTTTGCTGGATTGCCTGAATCAAAAGCCCGTGGGTATTTGCCGGGTCGTTTTTCCTTCAACGTTAAAGGTGGGCGATGCGAAGCGTGCCAGGGTGATGGCATGATCAAAATAGAAATGCACTTTTTGCCTGATGTTTATGTGCAATGTGATCAGTGTCATGGCAAGCGGTATAACCGCGAAACCTTGGATATTACTTATCGGTCCAAAACGATTGCGGATGTTTTGGATATGACCGTGGATGAAGCTGTTGGGTTTTTTGAGGCTAACAGCCAGGTGCGCGATAAACTGAAAAGCCTGCAAGAGGTGGGATTAGGATATATTCACGTGGGGCAACAGGCGACAACATTGTCGGGTGGAGAAGCCCAACGGGTAAAGTTAGCCAAAGAATTATCACGCCGTGCAACGGGCCGTACCCTTTACATATTAGACGAACCAACAACAGGTTTGTATTTTGAGGATGTTCGAAAGTTGTTAGAGGTGCTGCACACATTGGTTGACCAAGGAAATACCGTGGTGGTTATTGAACACAACCTAGAGGTCATTAAAACCGCCGATTGGATCATTGACATGGGCCCAGAAGGGGGAGCAAAAGGTGGCAAAGTGGTTGCCATTGGCACCCCGGAACAAGTAGCCGAGGTTGAGGGTAGCTATACCGGTTTTTACTTAAAGCCGTATTTAGAAAGACAGTGGTGCGCTTGACGGGGGCAGGAATATGAAGACCATTCAAAACTATAGATTTTACAAACAGCTTGTTGCTTTGTCTTTTATAAAAGAAATATGGTTGTTTGGTTCGCGGGCAAGGGGCGATAATCAGGATCGGGCCGATATCGACCTGGCAGTTTTGTGCCCCACAGCAACTTTTCAAGATTGGGAGGTTGTGCAGGAAATTATTGATGATGCTGACACGCTTTTAAAAATTGATTGTGTTCGGTTGGATAAATTAGATGACACGTCTGCTTTAAAACAATCGATTCTAACGCAAGGTATTAAGTTATATGAAAAATTATAAAATTGAGCTGGGATTTTCTAAATTGGAAAAGGCTTTGCAGTCTCTTGAAGCGATTGCTTTTAAGCCTTTTCAAAAAGATAGAAGTAATATCGATGCCACCATTCAGCGGTTTGAATTTACCATTGAACTATTTTGGAAAACCCTAAAGACCATTCTTGAAAGTAAAGGGGTGGCAGTTGAATACCCGAAGGATGTTTTAAGAGAAGCTTTTAAAGGCCATCTGATTAATGACGAAGACCAATGGTTGCAAATGTTGACCGACAGGAATCTGACATCCCATACCTATGATGAGCAATTGGCTGACCTTATTTTTAGTCATATTCAGGGTTACGTCCCTACTTTAAGAGAGACTTTTAATCAGCTGCATGCTCAATTTATTCAGATCCCTTGACATTTTTGTGCTATACCCATTTCGGGTGATTTCCCTGGAGCCTCCGTCATCGCTGTATGTGTCATCCCTTAATGGTTTCCATATCGACTTTGACTTTTAGTTAGAGTTTAAAGGCGTAAAAATAACCTGTTGCTATTTAAATTCTAAGCATTATATATAATTCATCCTGAAATTGGTTCTTAAAAACAGGTTTTTTATATGTCCTATTTTTTGAAGGAGTTTAGTTATGACTATTTGTAATATCAAATCCATCCGCAACCTTGTACTTTCTTGTGTGCTTGGGGTTTTTAGCCACGCAGCTATCGCTGGGGACGATGGCGATGGGGAAATTTTTCACAAGAGGGCCCTGGGAGATCGGAGCCCCCTCCTCTATGATGTTCAAGATGTTCAACATAGGCAAGACTGTCGTGCCTATGAACAAGCCGCAGAAGCTACAAGACGCCGTTTTCCAAGACTTACAGATGTTGTTCAACAGATGACAGCAGACCCTAAAGGGTTAGGAGAAAACCCTTTAGGGTACAGGTGTGTTGATAGGATTCTAGGGGAACGATTCGCACAATCCGTAGAGTCAGGGGAACGGCTTCGCTGCATAGGCGCTTTGGCAGCGCTGGGAGCAAATGAAAACCCAGAGGTACGTTTAGTAGCTAGTCTGGCTTTATCAACTCTAGCCCACGGCCGCGCCGCGCGTGAGGAGGATTTACAGGCCATTGGAGATGTCTTAGACACGATGAGAGGAGAGAGCGATTGTTTGGTGCGTCCCTCTGTTTTAGACTGTGCAAGGGGACTGGCACGAAGAATTACAGATCCAGAGCGGAAGCAGCATTTTGAGGAAGTGGTGAGAGAGCTGGAGAAGCCGCAGGCCCCCTAAACTTTTAGCTTTGTGCCCCCAATGGACTTCGAATCCATTGGGGTTTTGACCATCGTTTTTTTAGGAGAACTATAATGGGTGCGCCAAGGTAAGTGCGTAAGAATCAGTTGGTGCAAATCCAACCTATGAAAAGACTAGCCATCAGCATAGAACCGAATCCGACACATCAGGAGGTAACGAATGATGTGAAGCTTGGATGAGGGACAGGACAG
>CAIVFQ010000114.1 GCA_903905285.1 uncultured Alphaproteobacteria bacterium | reverse complement strand
AGGATTCAGAACAACCCGAGGAGCCGAAGTCTTTTGCCTAATTCGAGGCTTTCTCTCAACGAGACGCAAACAGGGGTTTAATATCTTTCATGCCATCCTAAATCCTCAGTTCTGCCCACAATAAACCTGGGTAGTTACAAGATTTCTTCACTCAGAATGGGGATAGGTGATTTTTGCTTGTGTACAAAACCTCATGAGAAACTTGACAGCAGGGGGGTATTTCTTCTATCCTTCAGTCAACCAAGAGGAAATTTAAAATGAAAATTGCAAATTCAATTAAGACTTTAAGAAGCCGTCATAAAGCGTGCAAGGTTGTGCGTCGTAAAGGGCGGATATATGTTATTAACAAACAAAGCCCGCGTTTTAAAGCACGTCAGGGATAATTTGTTAAAATAGTTTTGAAGAAAAAACCGGCTTTACGCCGGTTTTTTTATGCCTTGTGTTAAGTGTTTTCGGCAACTCGGTCCGTCTCATGGCGAGCGCAGCGCCGCCATCCGGGGGACTTCTGGATTGCCGCGTCGCTCGCTGCTCGCAATGACGAGACTTTACGCCTTCTTTAAGTAATCTTGAACAACGTTAGCCAGTTTCAAGGGTTGTTCTTGCATAGGGTAATGCCCACATCCTTGTAAAATGGTTAGCTGCGCGTTCGGATACCATTTCATAAATGTTTGTTGCATGACCGGCTCACGGTACCCTTCGGCATCATTGGCGCCCACAATAATAAGAAAGGGTGTTAATCCACCATCAGCTTGCTGGGAAAAATCAACTTGGCTAAACATTTTAAGGTAAGCGGCGCGGGCTTCGGGGTTTGATGTCTCGTACCATTTCGTAACTTTTTTATCCACAAATTCAGACGGTTGTTGATAGCCTGTCATGAACTGAATAATCTGTCTGGCAGAAATTTCGTTATTTAAAGCGGCATCTTCCAGAAAACTGATGACTTCGTCCGGGGCATGGGCACCACAGGCTGGAACCGGCGTTATCGCCACCACCCGCCTTACATGACAATCAGAATCTGGCTGTAAAGTTTGTATCGTCAAATATTGTGCAACCAACGCGCTCATCGAATGACTGATGATATCAAAGTTAGTCCAACCCAAAAATTTGACCAAAGCCAGCACGTCTGAGGTGCCTTCCTCCAGGGTGCATTCGCCAGGAATATTCTTGGAAAGCCCGTATCCTCTTAAATCCACAAAGGCAAAGGTGAAGGCGTCGCCATCTAAAAACTCAAGCATGGGGTCGTAATTGGTGGCTGTATCCCCAAACCAATCGTGCAAAACGATAACCTTTTGTGGACCTTTTCCGTGCAGCTTGTGACCAATAGTTCTGTTCATCTATTAATACCTTTTGGATTATAATCTCTCCAGTATACCTTTAAGCGTGTCCACTTTCTATCGATAAAGTTGCTGGGTCAACGCCGATGGCGGCCATAGAGTTGCGCCATTTATGGTCAAGAACGGTGTTGAAGATTAAATCTTTAGTGGCATCAACAATCATCCAATCATTTTCTTGGATTTCGGTTTCTAATTGACCCGCTATCCAACCTGTATAACCCAAACAAACCAAAAAATTTTCAGGACCGCGGCCTGTGGCTAAAGCCCTTAAAATTTCTAAAGTCGATGTTATGCAAATCTTTCCCCCAAGCGTGACGGTGGAATCAATTTTATAATCGGCGGAATGAAGGACAAAACCCCGAGTAATTTCGATGGGCCCCCCGTAATGAACGTCAAAGTTTTCTGTATAATCTTCTAATTCAACATTAAGATGAAGTTGAGTAATAAGATCTTTGAACGTCAGATTTGGGATATGCTTATTAATCATTAAGCCAATGGCCCCTTGATTGTCATGACCGCAAATATAGATTACGCTCTGAATTAATTGAGTTTCCTGCAAAAAAGGCATTGCTACTAGCAGTTTGCCCGTTAAATAGCCATCATCTGTAATGGATAGGCTGTTTTTATGTTGGTTCATAATGTTTTTCAAAATTATTCTCTCATGCTTTATTACATAATAGATTGTACAGCTAATATTGTTACAATACTTTTAACAATCAATAAAATTAAGTAATAATTGTAGACTTTACGCCTCAGAAGAAAGATTGTCACATTAAATATTTTTTGTTATCATTTGTAATAATTTTTATTTAAATATTGATTTTATGAGACCCTCTTTTCCTTACGATCAAGAAAACAAAGTATACTTTCAAAAGATTCGAAATTTGCCTCT